>NZ_JBMCZA010000150.1:9299-10644 GCF_048654705.1 Nocardioides sp. CPCC 206348 | reverse complement strand
ACCGTGATGCCGGAGGCGAAGCACCCGAGAACGTCACGGAACTGCCGGGCAGCCGCCTGCGCCTGCGGGTCGTCGTGGACGGCGACTTCCTCGCCGGGACGCAGCTCGAAGTCGACGTCGGCGTCGCCGAGCCAGGACTGGATCAGTTCGGGATGGGGCCAGGTCGCCCGCGCGTCGGCGCTGATCCCCTCGGGGATGTCGTCCCCGAGCGGGGGATCATTCGGTGCCGGCACGGCGCCCACGGTAGCGATCCCGGTCCCGCCGGCGCTCAGTGCCCGCCGCCGAAGTCGTGGCCCCAGTACGAGACCGCGGTCGACTCACGGGCAACCCAGCGCTGGTCGTCGACGGTCATGCCGTCGGTGCCGAACTCGATGTCGAACCCGCCGGGAGACTTCACGTAGAACGAGACCATCTCGTCGTTCATGTGGCGTCCGAGCGTCGCCGACAACGGTGCGCCGTGCTTGCGGACACGCTCGAGGGCGCGCCCGACGTCGTCGAGCTCGTCGACCTCGAGCATCACGTGGACGCACTTGCTGGCGTTCGGCATCGGCAGGAAGGCCAGGGAGTGGTGGCGCGGGTTGATGCCCAGGAAGCGCAGCCAGACCTTGCTGCCGGCCTCCTTGCCCACGAACTCGCCGGGCATGCTCATCGAGTCACGCAACCGGAAGCCGAGGACCTCGGTGTAGAACCGCAGCGCCTCCACGTCGTCGAGCACGGGCACCACGATGTGGCCGAGTCCCTGGTCGCCCGTGACGAAGCTGGCGGCGTACGGCGTCACGACGGGCCGCGATTCGTAGGTGATGCCGTGGTACAGCTCGAACACGTTGTCCCACGGGTCGCGGAACCGGACGAGCTCCTGGACGCGGCGCTCGGCGAGCTCCTCGCGGGTGCCGTCCTCGAACTCGACCCCGGCCTTCTGCAGGTGCTCGCGCGCCGCCTGCAGGGCCTGGTGGTCGGCGAGCTCCCAGCCGGTGCAGTCGAGCTGGTCGACGTCGGACGGGAACACCACGATGCGGGCCGACACCTCGTCGATCCGCCAGTACTGGTGATCCGGGTTCGGGCCTCGTCCCTCGGCCAGGCCGAGGACCTTGCCGGCGAACTTCGACCATGCGGGCAGGTCGGTGCTGGCGACCCGGATGTAGCCCATGGACTTGATGTCGATCGTCATGCGGGAGGCCTCTCCGTGTGGCGGGACAGGAACGCGGTGCAGATCTCGGCGAACTCCTCGGCCGCCTCGATCTGCGCCCAGTGGCCGCAGTTCGGGAAGACGTGGAGCTGGGCCTTCGGGATCTGCTTGAGGGCGACCAGGGCGCCATCGAGCGGGTTGACCCGGTCCTCGCGGCCC
>NZ_JBMCZA010000150.1:6516-9234 GCF_048654705.1 Nocardioides sp. CPCC 206348 | reverse complement strand
CGCATCGCCTCGAGCGAGCCGGGCGCGGTGGCGTCGGCGAAGCGTTCCTCGACCAGCTCGTCGGTCACCAGCGCCTGGTTGACGACCATCGTCGAGATGAACGCACGCAGCGCCTCACGGCTCGGGTTCATGCTGAAGTCCATCAACCGCTGGACGCCCTCGGTGGGGTCGGCGTGGAAGAGGTTCACCGACAGGCCGCCAGGACCCATCAGCACGAGCCGCCCGACCCGGTCGGGGTTCTCCAGCGCGAACCGCATCGCCGTACCGCCGCCCAGCGAGTTGCCGAGCAGGTGGATCTTCTCGATCTGCAGCTCGTCGAGCAGCTTGAGCAGGTACGACGCCGAGTGCCGGAAGTAGTTCGCCGTCACCTCCGGCTTGTCCGAGGAGCCGAAGCCCGGCTGGTCGACCAGCAAGGTGCGGAACTTCTCGGCGAAGCGCGGCAACGCGGAGCCGAAGTTGCTCCACGCCGACGCGCCCGGGCCGCCGCCGTGCAGCAGCACGAACGGCAACCCGCCACCCACCGAGGAGCCGCCATCGGGGCCGGCCTCGTAGTAGTTGAGCGTGATGTCGCCGGCCTTGGCTGACCGACGCGTCGCTTCCTTGCTGAAATCAGTCACGGTCAGTACATCCCCGGGTCGACCTTGTGGCCGAACTGCTGGGCGCCGTACATCTGGAGCGCCCGCTCGGGGTCGTTGGCCGCGTGGACCCGACCGGCGTGGGCATCGCGCCAGGCGCGCTGGAGGTAGGTTCCCTCGGCCAGCGCACGACCGCCGGACGCCTCGAAGAGCGAGTCGATCGCCTCGATCGCGCGGGAGGTGCCGAGCACCTGGTCACGGCGCACGCGCAGGCGCAGCTCGAGCGGGATCTGCTCGCCACGGGCGACGTACGCCTGCTCCTCGCGGATGTTGCTGATCAGCAGTGCCCAGGCCGCGTCGATCTCGGACGACGAACGCGCGATGCGGACGGCCGCAAAGGGGTCGAGCGAGGCCTTCTCGCCGAGGTACGCGGCACGGACGCGCTTCTGCTGCATGTCGACGTGCTCGGCGTACGCACCCTTCGCCATGCCGATGATCGGCGTGGCGATCGTCGAGGTGAAGATCGAGTGGAACGGCAGCTTGTAGAGGTCGCTGGTGTTCACGGCCTGGCCGGGACCCTTGCACGCGCCGGTCTCCCCCATCGAGAGCGTGAACGCCTCGGGGACGAAGACGTCGTCGACGACGATGTCGTTGGATCCGGTGCCACGCAGGCCGACGACGTTCCAGACGTCGACGATCTGGTACTTCTCCCGCGGCACCATGAACGTGCGGAAGTCGACGATCTGGCCCTCCGCGTTGAAGACGAGACCGCCGAGCAGGACCCACGCGCAGTGGTCACTGCCCGAGGAGAAGCTCCACTTGCCCGAGAGCGTGAAGCCGCCCTCGGTCAGCGTCGCCTTGCCGGTCGGGGCGTACGACGACGAGAGACGCACCGTCTGGTCGTCACCCCACACGGCCTGCTGCGCTTCATCGGCGAACAGGGCGACCTGCCACGGGTGGACACCCACGACACTGGACACCCAACCGGTGGCGCCGTCGGCCGAGGCGATGTCGCGCACGCCGGTGTAGAAGGCGACCGGGTCGGCCTCCATGCCGCCGTACCGCTTCGGCTGGAGGAGCCGGAAGAAGCCGGTCTCCTCGAGCTCCTTGATCGAGGCGTCCGGAATGACGCGCAGACGCTCGCCCTCTTCGGCTCGCTCGCGAATGGTGGGAAGCAGGTCACGCACGCCGTCAAGTACGGCGTTCACCTCGGGGGCGAAGTCCTGGTTCATTGGGGAGCTCCTGATTTCTGCGACAGTCCGTCAAGGTCAATAATAGAACACGTTCTAGTTTTGGCAAGTACTACACGCCAACGACCTCTGAGTCGCGTGCCTTCAACATCAGCGCGATGTCGATGAGTTGGTCCTCCTGGCCGCCGATCAACTTCCTGCGGCCGGCCTCGAGGAGGATCTGGGCGCCGGAGACGCCGTAGCGTTCGGCGGCGTTGCCGGCGTGCTTGAGGAAGGAGGAGTAGACCCCGGCGTAGCCCATCATCAGCGTCATCCGGTCGAGCTGGCACTCCTCGGGCATGGCCGGCTTGATGACGTCCTCGGACGCGTCGACGATCTTGAGGAAGTCGACCCCCGTGGTCCAGCCGAGCTTGTCCGCAACCCCCACGAACGCCTCCAGCGGCGTGTTCCCGGCACCGGCACCGAAGCGCCGGACCGACCCGTCGATCTGGGTTGCTCCCGCACGGGCGGCGATCACGGTGTTCGCGACCCCCAGGCCGAGGTTCTCGTGGCCGTGGAAGCCCACATCGGCCTGGTGGCCGATCTCCGCAACGACCGCAGAGACGCGGTCGGCGGTCTGTTCCATGATCAACGCACCCGCCGAGTCCACGACGTACACGCACTGGCACCCGGCGTCGACCATGATCCGCGCCTGCTTCGCCAACACCTCAGGCGACTGCGTGTGGGACATCATCAAGAACCCGACGGTCTCCAGACCCAGGTCGCGGGCCAGGCCGAAGTGCTGGATGGACACGTCGGCCTCGGTGCAATGCGTCGCGACCCGGCAGATCTGGCCCCCGTTGTCCTGGGCGGCGCGGATGTCGTCCTTGGTGCCCAGGCCCGGCAGCATCAGGAACGCGATCTTGGCTCGCTTGGCCGTCTCGGCCGCGATCTTGATGAGCTCCTGCTCCGGG
>NZ_JBMCZA010000150.1:6247-6506 GCF_048654705.1 Nocardioides sp. CPCC 206348 | reverse complement strand
CTTCGCCAACACCTCGGGGGCCTGTGTGTGGCTCATCATCAGGAACCCGACGGTCTCCAGGCCCAGCTGCCGTGCAAGACCAAAATGTTGCTGGGACACGTCGGCCTCGGTGCAATGGGTGGCGACCCGGCAGATCTGGCCGCCGTTGTCCTGGGCGGCGCGGATGTCGTCCTTGGTGCCGAGGCCGGGGAGCATGAGGAATGCGATCTTGGCGCGCTTGGCCGTCGCGGCCGCGATCTTGATGAGCTCCTGCTCCGGA
>NZ_JBMCZA010000150.1:5699-6237 GCF_048654705.1 Nocardioides sp. CPCC 206348 | reverse complement strand
CCCCCGAGGCCGTCGCCGTGGGTGACCTCGATCACCGGAACACCCGACTCATCGAGCGCCTGCACGATGTCGTGGACCTCGGTCGCGGTGAACTGGTGCCGCTTGTGGTGCGAACCGTCCCGCAGGCACGTGTCGGTCAGCCGCAGGTCCAGCTTGCCGAACGGCTCGTCGCCGTGGGTGCCGGACCACGTGCGCGCCAGGGTGTTCAGGTCGTTGTTGGAGTCGCTCATGTCAGTTGCTCCCGATGATCGAACGGGCGATGTTCTCGCCGACCTGCGCAGCAGCGGCGGTCATGATGTCCAGGTTTCCCGAGTACGGCGGCAGGAAGTCCCCCGCGCCCTCGACCTCCACGAAGATGGAGACCCTCTTGCGGCCCTGGGTGGCGTCGGAGGGGCCGTCGAACTGGGGCTCCTGCAGCAGCCGGTAGCCGGGGACGTACTCCTGGACCGCCTTCTCCATCCGGTGCACGGACTCCGCGATCGCATCCTCATCCGCGTCCGGGTCGACAGCACAGAAGATCGTGTCGCGCATGATCATC
>NZ_JBMCZA010000150.1:5350-5689 GCF_048654705.1 Nocardioides sp. CPCC 206348 | reverse complement strand
CGGTAGCCGGGGACGTACTCCTGGACCGCCTTCTCCATGCGGTGCACGGACTCGGCGATCGCATCCTCGTCGGCGTCCGGGTCGACAGCACAGAAGATCGTGTCCCGCATGATCATCGGCGGCTCGGCCGGGTTCAAGATGATGATCGCCTTGCCGCGCTCCGCCCCACCGATCGACACGACACCGGCCGACGTGGTGCTGGTGAACTCGTCGATGTTCGCGCGCGTGCCGGGACCAGCCGAGACCGAGGAGACCGACGCGACGATCTCTGCGTACGGCACCGGGGTGATCCGGGAGACGGCGTTGACCATCGGGATCGTGGCCTGGCCGCCGCAGGTG
>NZ_JBMCZA010000150.1:5113-5312 GCF_048654705.1 Nocardioides sp. CPCC 206348 | reverse complement strand
GCCGACGTGTTCGAGGCCGTTGACCGGCGGGATCACCGCCGGGCCGACCGCGGCCGGTGTCAGGTCGATCGCACGGATACCAGCTTCGGCATACCGCGGGGCGTACTCGCGGTGCACGTAGGCCGACGTCGCCTCGAACAACAGGTCCGGCAACACGTCCTGCTTGAGCAACCAGTCGACGCCCTCGTGGCTGACGTCG
>NZ_JBMCZA010000150.1:3226-5061 GCF_048654705.1 Nocardioides sp. CPCC 206348 | reverse complement strand
GCGTCCACACCGATCATCCAGCGCGGTTCGACGACGTCGCTGCGGAGGAGCTTGAAGAGCAGGTCCGTGCCGATGTTGCCCGGCCCGACGATGGCTGCGGTGAGTTTCTTCCCCATGGACCTACTCCTGGAATTCGACGACGAGTGGCGCGAAGCCGCTGATGGATGCCGCGACCCGGTCGCCCGGGACGAACGGCACAAAGGGACCCAGGGCCCCGGACAGGATCAGGTGGCCGGCGCGCAGCGGGTCCCCGAAGCGGTAGGCCTGGACGGCGAGCCAGCGCAGCGCCTCGAGCGGGTCACCCAGGCAGGCGGCGCCGGTGCCGGCGGAGCGCTCCTCGCCGTTGATGGTGAGCGACATGACCACGTCACGCGGCTCGAGCTCGTCGAGGCGACGGCCTTCGCTGCCGACGACGTAGAGGCCACTGGAGGCATTGTCGGCGACGGTGTCGGTGAAGCCGATGTCCCAGTTCTCGATCCGCGAGTCGACGATCTCCAGGGCAGGGAGCGCGACGTCGACGGCGGCACGCACGAGGTCGAGGGTGATCTCCTCCTCGGTCGCCGGGTTGATGTCGGCGGCAAGGACGAACGCGACCTCGGCCTCCACCCGCGGCTGCACGAGCGTGCTCATCGAGATGGGGCCGCCATCGACGCCGTGGCTGACGTCCATGTCGCTCAGCAGGTAGCCGAAGTCGGGCTGGTCCACGCCGAGCTGGCGCTGGACGGCCTCGGACGTCGCGCCGATCTTGCGACCCACGACGGTGACGCCGCCCGCAATCCTGGCCTGCACGAGTCCCTGTTGGACGGCGTAGGCGGCGGGCAGGTCATCGGTGCCGATCAGGTCACGGACGGCCGCACACGGCACCCGTGTCCTCTGGGCGTCCGCCAGGCGGGCCACAGCGGCCTCGACGGCAGTGGGAGTAGTCACGATGTAGATACTAGAACCTGTTACAGTTTTGTGCCATGACGGGATCCCATTCAGCCGCCGCGAGCGACGTCCTGCCGACCGAGGTCGACGTCGTCGTGGTGGGCGCCGGTGGCGCAGGCATGAGCGCAGCACTGCGCGCCGGCCGCCACGGCCTCGACACCATTCTCATCGAGAAGAGCGCCTACTTCGGCGGTTCCACGGCACGAAGTGGCGGAGGTGTCTGGATTCCGGGCAATTACGCGCTCAAAGATGCCGGGCAGGACGATCCCGGTGACCAGGACAAGGCCAAGACCTACCTCGACGCGATCGTCGGTGACGTGGTCCCGAAGGTCCGCCGCGACACCTACATCGACCGCGGACCCGAGGTCATGGACTTCATCAGGGAGCAGACCCCCGTCCGCTTCCGCTGGGTCCCGGAGTACGCCGACTACCTCCCCGAGCAGCCCGGCGGGCGGCCGCGTGGCCGCAGCGTCGAGCCGGTCCCGATGGACGCGCGCTTCCTCGGTGACGAGCTCGAGCGCCTGTACCCGGCGTACACGAAGGCACCCGCGAACCTGATCGTCACCCAGGCCGACTACCGCAAGATCAACCTCGGCCTGCGCTCGATCAAGGGCCCGCTCACGATGCTCCGCGTCATGCTGATGCGAGTGCTGGCCATCGCCACTGGCAAGAAGATGTTCGCGATGGGCAACGCGATCGCGATCGGCCTGCGCAAGGGTCTCGCCGACGCGGGCGTGCCCGTCGCCTACGAAACCGCGCTCCAGGACCTCCTCGTGGAGGACGGCCGCGTCGTCGGTGTCGCCGTCGATCGCGACGGCGAGCGCCTGGAGATCCGTGCCCGGCGCGGCGTGATCCTCGGATCGGGCGGGTTCGAGCACAGCCAGGAGCTGCGCGAGAAGTTCCTCCCG
>NZ_JBMCZA010000150.1:2419-3149 GCF_048654705.1 Nocardioides sp. CPCC 206348 | reverse complement strand
ACCGACCTGCTCGACGACGCCTGGTGGGGACCGACCATCCCGCTCCCCGGCCGCGCCTGGTTCTGCCTGGCCGAGCGCAACCTGCCCGGCTCGATCATCGTGAACTCCGCCGGCAAGCGGTACATGAACGAGGCACTCCCCTACGTCGAGGCCACCCACGAGATCTACAAGGGCGAGGCCACCGGCGTGCCGCACGTCCCGTCGTACATGGTCTTCGACCAGACCTACCGCAACCGGTACCTCTTCGCCGGCGTTCCGGGTCGCCAGCCGTTCCCCGGGCGCTGGTACAAGGACAAGGTCGTGGCGCGGGCCGACTCGCTCACCGAACTGGCCGACCTGGTCGGGCTCCCCGCCGAAGCGCTGGGCTCGACCGTCGAGCGCTTCAACGGATTCGCGCGCAGTGGCGTCGACGAGGACTTCCACCGGGGCGAGAGCGCGTACGACAAGTACTACTCCGACCCCAAGGTGAAGCCCAACTGCTCGCTCGCCCCGATCGAGAAGGGGCCGTTCTACGCCGTCAAGATCGTGCCGGGCGACCTCGGCACCAAGGGCGGCCTGGTCACCGACGAACGCGCCCGCGTGCTGCGCGAGGACGGGTCGGTCATCGGTGGCCTGTACGCCGCCGGCAACGTGTCGTCTGCCGTCATGGGCAACACCTACCCCGGGCCCGGCGGCACCATCGGTCCCGCCCTCGTGTTCGGCTACCTCGCCGTCGAAGACATCACCGCTA
>NZ_JBMCZA010000150.1:0-2372 GCF_048654705.1 Nocardioides sp. CPCC 206348 | reverse complement strand
CCCATGCCCATCGATCCGTCCGTCGCGATCGGCGCCGACCTCGGCGCCCGCACGTTCTCGTGGACCGAGTCCGACGTGCTGCTCTACCACCTCGGCATCGGCGCCGGCATGCGTGCTGGTGACAACGTCAATCCGGTCGCCCTGCGATCCACGCTCGACAACGCGGCGCTGCAGGTGCTGCCGTCGTTCGGCGTCGTGGCACCGACCTTCCACGAGACGGACCCGCCGCCGCTGGACCTCCCGGGCTGCGACATCAACCTGGCGCAGGTCGTCCACGGCTCCCAGTCGATCTCCGTGTCCGGGCCGCTGCCGACCTCGGGTACGGCGACCATCCGCACCACGCTCACCGACATCTGGGACAAGGGCAAGGCCGCGGTGATCTGGCAGGAGGCCGTCGCCACGTCCGGCACCGACGGGTCCGGCGAGGAGCTGTGGCGGGTGCGCTCGTCGATCTTCGTCAAGGGCGAGGGCGGCTGGGGCGGCGACCGGGGCACGAGTGAGCCCGTCGTGGTGCCCGAGCGCGCACCCGACCACACGTCGTCGTACACGGTCACACCGCAGCAGGCGCTGCTCTACCGCCTGTGCGGTGACCGCAACCCGCTCCACGCCGACCCGGACTTCGCCAAGGCCGCTGGCTTCCCGGCGCCGATCCTGCACGGACTCTGCTCCTACGGGATCGTGCTGCGCGAGCTGACCGACGGCCTGCTCGGTGGCGACGCCGCCGCGGTGGCCGGGTTCACGGGCCGGTTCGCGGGCGTCGTGTTCCCCGGCGAGGCCATCAAGGTCACCGGGTGGCGCGAGGGCGACCGGATCGTGGCGATCGCCGCGATCGACGGCGGGGACCGCGACGGCTCCCCCGTGCTGGCTGACTGCGTGGTCGACCTCACCGCTTGAGTCGTACGGTGGGGGCCTCACCCCCGTCGAAAGGTCTCCCCATGCCGATTCGTACCGCACGCACCGCCTGGAACGGCGGACTCATGGATGGTTCCGGACAGGTCGAGCTGACCTCGTCCGGCGTCGGCACCTACGACGTGTCGTTCCCGAAGCGCGCGGCCGACGAGGCTGCCGGTACGACGTCCCCCGAGGAACTCGTGGGCGCCGCGCACTCCGCGTGCTTCGCCATGTCGTTGTCGAAGGCGATCGCCGACGCCGGCGGAACCCCGATCGCACTGGACGTCACCGCCGACGTGACGCTCGGCCCCGACCCGGCAGGCGGCTTCCGGATCACCCTCATCAAGCTCACCGTCCGCGGCGAGGCCGAGGGCCTCGACAACGACGGCTTCGTCGCAGCGGCCGAGAAGGCGAAGGCCGGCTGCATCATCAGCAAGGCGCTCGCCGGCGTCGACAGCATCACGCTGGACGCGGCGCTCGAGAGCTGACCCCGACGACGGCGTCCCCGACGGTGATCGTCCCGCCCTCGAGGACCCGGAACACGGTGCCGGCACGGCGGCGCAGCGCCTCCTGGGCGCCTGCGCCGATCGTGTCGTCGAGCAGCTTGCACGGTGCGGCGACGCGCACGGCCTCCAGCAGGACGTCGCCGATCCGCAACAGCGCGCCGGGCTCGCGCGGGACCACACCGTGGCTGAGGGTCAGGTTGCGCCGGGTCAGGTGCGAGGGGACGGCGCGCCCGTAGACCGTCGCCGCTTCGTCGAGGCTCTCCCTGCTCTGCACGGTGACGTGACGGTGCTTCGTGCCGTGGTACCGGTCGCCCACGATTCCCTTGCCGGCTTCCACCTCGACGGTCGTCTTCGGCTGCATCGGCAGGCGGGTCGCCTTGGCGAGATGGATGGACTCGACTGTCGGCAGCAGCTCCACGCCCCGAGGTTAGGGTGCAGCCCATGACAGGACAAACGAGTGAGTGACGCGCTGGAGCTCCGGCTGCGGGCGCCCGCCAGTGGGCATTCACCACTTCGGCCGGCCGCGGTCGCTGTCGGCCTTGCCCTGTCCGGGAGCCTGTTCGTGGCGCTCGCCACCCAGGAGCTCGAATCGCTGGACCGGCTGGACGCACTCCTCACGGCGGCGGCCGGCCTGCTGATCCTCGGCTGGGGAGTCACCGGGCTGATCGGCAACAGCTCACGCCTGCGCCATGACGCGGTCGTCCAGCTCGACAATGACGGAGTCGCGTTGCACACCGGTTCGGCGCGTGACGGCGGGTGGGGCCACGTGGCCTGGCGCGACGTGGAACGGATCGAAGTGCACTGGTGGGAGATCGTGCCGCCGTTCGTCGAGGACCCGGAACACCTTCCCGTCCTGCGATTCGTCAGCCGCAACGACGACTACATCCAGGTCAGTGGTGCCCAGGTGCAGTCGAGGGCACTGGCCGGAGCCTTCCAGGTGTCGCCCGAGTCGGCCGCGCTGATCGCCGTACTCGA
>NZ_JBMCZA010000149.1:52062-57746 GCF_048654705.1 Nocardioides sp. CPCC 206348 | reverse complement strand
GACGCCGCGGTCCGCTCCACCACGAACCCGTCCACCGCCTGCCCGGCGAAGCGCACCTTGACCCGCGCTCCCGGGACTGCCCCCTCGTCCATCGCCGCGGGCACGAGGTAGTCGAACACCCGGTCCAGGTGGGCCAACGGCACCTCGAGGACGACCCGGGCGACCGGATCCACCGTGGCCAGCTCCGTCTCCGCCACCTTGCGGGCGCGCGTCGCAGCCGCCTTGGCGCGACCCTCCGCTGCCCGGTCCCGCACGAGGCCGGGCAGCTCCAGTGCCGGCTCGTCGGGGGTCGGGGTCATGGGCGCAGTTCTACCAGCGGCCCCCGACGCGGCTCGGGGCGATCCGCAAATGCACGGACGCCCGCCGTCCCCGGGCAGGGACGACGGGCGTCTGGTGAAGCTGGTGGGATCAGATCCCGGCAGCAGCCTTGAGCGCCTCGGCGCGGTCGGTGCGCTCCCAGGTGAACTCGGGCAGCTCGCGGCCGAAGTGGCCGTACGCAGCGGTCTTGGCGTAGATCGGGCGCAGCAGGTCGAGGTCGCGAACGATCGCGCCGGGACGCAGGTCGAAGACCGAGAGCACGGCCTCCTGGATCTTCTCGTCCGGAACGACTCCGGTGCCGAAGGTCTCCACGAAGACACCGACGGGCTTGGCGACGCCGATCGCGTAGGCGACCTGGACCTCGGCGCGACGGGCCAGGCCCGCGGCAACGATGTTCTTGGCAACCCAGCGCATGGCGTAGGCCGCGGAACGGTCGACCTTCGACGGGTCCTTGCCGGAGAACGCGCCGCCACCGTGACGGGCCATGCCGCCGTAGGTGTCGACGATGATCTTGCGGCCGGTCAGGCCGGCGTCACCCATCGGGCCACCGACGACGAAGCGGCCGGTCGGGTTGATGAAGAGCTGGTAGCCCTCGGACGGGACGATGGCCTGGAAGGCCTCGAGAACGGGCTCGATGACGTTGACCAGGATGTCCTTGGCGAGCTGCTCCTGGTCGATGTCCTCGGCGTGCTGCGTCGAGAGGACCACGGTGTCGATACGCAGGGGACGGTCGTCCTCGTCATACTCGATGGTGACCTGGGTCTTGCCGTCGGGACGCAGGTAGGGCAGCGTGCCGTCCTTGCGCACCGCGGTGAGCTTCTCGGCGAGGGTCTGCGCGATCTTGATCGGCAGGGGGAAGAGCTCGGGGGTGTCGTCACACGCGTAGCCGAACATCAGGCCCTGGTCGCCGGCGCCCTGGCGGTCGAGCTCGTCGCCCGAGCCGTCCACGCGCTCCTCGAAGGCGTCGTCGACGCCCTGCGCGATGTCAGCGGACTGCGCACCGATGGCGACCTGGACGCCACAGGAGTTGCCGTCGAAGCCCTTCTCGGACGAGTCGTAGCCGATCTCGAGGATCTTCGCCCGAACCAGCTGGGCGACGGGGGCGTACGCCGAGGTGGTGACCTCACCGGCGACAACGACCAGGCCGGTGGTCAACAGCGTCTCCACGGCAACCCGGCTCGACGGGTCGTGCTCGAGGAGGTAGTCGAGGATCGTGTCGCTGATCTGGTCGGCGATCTTGTCCGGGTGACCCTCGGTCACCGACTCCGACGTAAACAGACGTCCGGTCATGTTGGTGGAAGCTCCTGGTTCTCAGACCGAGTACGGGATCCCCCGAACCCGCTCGGCAGTGACGGTGTGACAGATGTTGTCGTCGATCCAACGATACGGACCGGCCGGAGTCATGGCCGGTCGTCTCACTATCGCTGGCTGAGACGGGAGACGACGTTGTCCCAGATGAGGTGTGCGAGGGCGGACTTCGATCCGTGCGGAACCTCGACGGCCGAGCCGTCGGAACCCAGGATCACCGCTTCGTTGTCGGCGCTCCCGAAGACCGCGCCACCGCTCACGTCATTGACGACGAGCAGGTCGCAGCCCTTGCGGACCAGCTTGGCCCGAGCCAGGTCCAGGACGCCGCCGGTGGCGTCGCCCGTCTCCGCCGCGAATCCCACGATCACGGCGTCCGGGCGGACCCGGTGCGTCGAGATCTCCTTGAGGATGTCGGGATTCTGCTCGAGCATGATCGACGGCGCCGAGCCGTCGTCGGCCTTCTTGATCTTCACGTCCGACCGGTTCAGCGGACGGAAGTCGGCGGGCGCCGCCGCCATCACCACGGCGTCAGCGCTGGCGCTGGCAGTGAGTACGGCGTCGCGCAGCTCTGCGGTCGACTCGACGCGAACGACCTTCACGCCCGCCGGGTCGGGCAGGGTCACGTTGGCGGCGATCAGCGTGACCTCCGCACCACGTGCGGCCGCGGCACGGGCCAGGGCGTAGCCCTGCAGGCCCGAGGAGCGGTTGCCGAGGAAGCGCACCGGGTCGAGCCGTTCGCGGGTGCCGCCGGCCGAAACCACGACGTTGCGTCCGGCGAGGTCGGTGAGCGACGGGCTCCCGGAGGCGCCGGTCGAGACGCGGGCGAGCACGTCGCGGGCGATCTCGAAGATCTCCGACGGCTCGGGCAGCCGGCCCTTGCCGGTGTCGGCACCGGTCAGGCGGCCCTCGGCGGGCTCGATCACCACGATGCCGCGAGCGCGCAGGGTGGCGACATTGGCAGCCGTCGCGGGGTGCTCCCACATCTCGGTGTGCATGGCCGGGGCCAGCACGACGGGACAACGCGCGGTGAGCAGGGTGTTCGTGAGCAGGTCGTCGGCCAGCCCGTGGGCGGCCTTGGCCAGCAGGTCGGCGGTCGCCGGAGCGACGACCACCAGGTCAGCGGTCTGCCCGAGGCGCACATGCGGCACCTCGTGGACCGCTGACCAGACGTCGGCGGACGCCGGCTTGCCCGACAGCGCGGCCCACGTGGGCGCGCCGACGAACTCCAGCGCCGCAGCGGTCGGAACGACCGTCACGTCATGTCCGGACTCGGTGAACCGGCGGAGCAACTCGCACGCCTTGTAGGCCGCGATACCGCCGGACACACCGAGCACGACGCGGGGCATGGCTGGAGTCAGTTCACTCAGCAGCAGCCGGCGCGGCCGCGGCAGCCTCGGCGGCAGCGATCTCGGCCGGGTCGATGTCCTCGCAGGTCAGCAGGTCCTGGCTGATCTCGCGCAGCGCGATCGAGAGCGGCTTCTCCTGGACGTGGGTCTCCACGAGCGGGCCGACGTACTCCAGCAGGCCTTCGCCGAGCTGGGAGTAGTAGGCGTTGATCTGCCGGGCGCGCTTGGCACTGTAGAGAACCAGCTTGTACTTGCTGTCGGTCTTGGACAGCAGGTCGTCGATCGGGGGGTTGGTGACACCCTCGGCGGCGATGTTCGGGGCAGACACGTGTTAGAGCCTCACAGTTCGTGGGTGGAATCAACCATTAAGGCTACCAAGTCCTGGACCGCAGCGTTAACTTCCACGTTCACGATGGTGACGTCGAACTCCGACTCGGCGGCCAGTTCGAGGCGCGCGGTGGCCAGTCGGCGCTCCCGCTCCTCCTCGCCCTCGGTCCCGCGACCCACCAGGCGGCGGACCAGTTCGTCCCACGACGGCGGCTTGAGGAACACGAAGACGGCCTCGGGCATCGTCTTGCGGACCTGGCGGGCACCCTGCAGATCGATCTCCAGCATGGCCGGACGATCGGCGGCCAGCGCCTCGTCCACGGGTCCGCGCGGGGTGCCGTAGCGGTTCACGCCGTGGACCACGGCCCACTCGAGCAGCTGGTCCTCGGCGATCATCGCGTCGAAGGTCGCGTCGTCGACGAAGTGGTAGTGGACGCCGTCCACCTCGCCCGGTCGCGGGCTCCGGGTCGTCGCCGAGACGGACAGGAAGACCTCGGGATGCTGGTCGCGCATGGCGGCAGCAACGGTGCCCTTGCCGACCGCAGTGGGCCCGGCAAGGACGAAGAGACGACTACTCACCGGTCGCGAACTCGCGCTCCAGAGCGGCGATCTGCTTCGTGCCGAGACCGCGGACCCGCCGGGACTCGGCAATGCCGAGGCGCTCCATCACCTGCCGGGCGCGGACCTTGCCGAGGCCGGGAACGGCCTGCAGCAGGTCGAGGACCTTCATCTTGCCGACGACATCGTTGACCTGACCCTGCGCGAGGACCTCGCTGATCGACCCGCCCGAGTTCTTCAACCGGTTCTTCACCTCGGCCCGTTCGCGCCGCGCGGCCGCCGCCTTCGCGAGGGCAGCCTGGCGCTGTTCGGGTGTCAGGGGAGGCAAGGCCACGAAAGGGATCCTTCGGTCTGCAACAGGGCGGTCTTCGGGCGGATGGGGCCGCCGCGGTCAATCTAGCCATTCACGTTCGGCCGGGGCAATGCGGCGCCGTCGTGGGCGTTCCTACAGGCTCAACGGGGTCTTGCAGACATCACGCGCCTGCTGGCTGACGCCGGCGAGCGCCAGCTTCGTCTCCCGCGCACCGAGTCGGACCGCAGCTGCCTGGATCGCGTCGACGTCGGCCTTCGGCAGGTCCTTCGGCGGCTTCTCGGGGTCGTAGGTCGCGGGATCCACGTCGGCGTCCGCGAAGGCGTCGCGGACCTCGGTGACGCGGTCGATCACGATCCGCCACTCGTCGCGAAGATCCTCCGGTGCCTTCTCGGCCAGCAGCTCGAACGTCGGCAGCGCGCGGATCAGCCCGAGCCGCTCCCCCGCCGCCAGCGCCGCCCCGAGCTCACCGCGCCGCTCCTCGACCTCGGCACAGTACGTCGTGAACGGGTCGTCGTCGTCCGTGGACCGCAGCAGCCAGGCGCCGGCACCCACCGCCAGCGCCACGACGACAACGAGCGCCACGAGACGTCGCAGGCTCACCCGAGCAGGCCCCGCAACTCGTCGTTGCCGCGGTGGACGGCGTCGCGCAGGGCGATCGGGTCCGGGCCGAGGCGCAGGACGCCTCGGGAGGACGACGCCAGCACGTGGGAGGCGCTCGCCCCGAAGATCCGCAGGATGTCGGCGGTGGTGCCGCCCTGCTCGCCGTACCCGGGAGCGAGGATCGGGCCGTTGAGCGCGAAGTCGAGGCCCGAGCCGTCGATCGTGGCGCCGACAACGGCGCCGAAGGAACCGAGCGGGGAGGCGCCGGCGTTCAGCTCACGCAGGTGGTCGAGCATCGCCGCGGCGACCGTGCGGCCGCCGAACTCCTCGCTCGTCACGGCTTCCTGGACCTCGGGACCCTCCTTGTTGGAGGTGGCCGCGAGCACGAACAGGCCGGCGTCGAAGCGGCGCGCGGTGTCGACGAAGGGAAGCAGGGAGCCGAACCCGAGGTAGGGGCTGATCGTGATCGCGTCGCTCGCCAGCGGGGAGGCAGGGTCGAGGTACGCATCGGCGTACGCCTGGGACGTCGAGCCGATGTCCCCCCGCTTGACGTCGAGCAGGACCAGCGCACCGGCGGCACGGGACTCGGCGATGACGCGCTCGAGGACGGCGACGCCCTTGCTGCCGAACCGCTCGTAGAACGCCGACTGCGGCTTCACCACACTGCAGTACGGCGCCACGGCCTCCACCGCGCCGAGCGCGAACCGCTCGAGCCCGGAGAGGTCGTCGTCGTAGCCCCAGTCGTGCAGCAGCGCGCTGTGCGGGTCGATGCCGACGCAGAACTGGCCGCGTTCTGCGATCGCGGCGGACAGGCGAGCGCCGAAGGCAGTCATCGCGTTCCCTTCTCGTTGAGGCCCTTCAGGATCCGGCGTGGCCACATCGGGCCACCGTAGACGAGGCCGCTGTAGACCTGG
>NZ_JBMCZA010000149.1:46031-52024 GCF_048654705.1 Nocardioides sp. CPCC 206348 | reverse complement strand
TCGGGCGTGCTGATCCCGCCGACACCGATGAGCGTGAGGTCGGGGCCGACGCGGCCGCGCAGCAGGCGCACGACCTCGGTCGAGCGCTCGCGCAGCGGGGCGCCGGAGAGTCCGCCGGCGCCGGCGGCCTCGACGACCTCCCTCGACGTGGCCAGGCCGTCGCGGGTGATGGTGGTGTTGGTCGCGATGATGCCCGACAGGCCCAGGTCCAGCGCCATGTCCGCGACGGCGAGCACGTCCTCGTCGGACAGGTCGGGTGCGATCTTCACGAGCAGCGGCACCCGGTCGCGGCTGACGGCGTCGGTCGCCTCGTCCGCCGTACGGCGCACGTGGGCGAGCAGGGGCGCGAGCTTCTCGACCGCCTGCAGGTTCCGCAGGCCGGGCGTGTTCGGTGAGCTGACGTTCACGACGAGGTAGTCGGCGTACGGCGACAGCAGGCGGGTCGACGTCTCGTAGTCCGCCTCGACCGCAGCCTGGTCGTAGTCGGGGACGACCTTCGACTTGCCGATGTTGACGCCGAGGACCAGCCCCCGCTTGGTACGGCGATGGCCGGGCTTGCCCAGGCCACGCTTGGCGAGCCGGGCCGCGACAGTCCCGGCACCGTCGTTGTTGAAGCCCATCCGGTTGACGATCGCGCGGTCCTCCGGCAGCCGGAACAACCGCGGCTGCGGGTTGCCCGGCTGGGCGATCGCGGTGATCGTGCCGATCTCGACGTGGCCGAAGCCGAACGCGGCCAGCTCGTCGAAGACCTCACCGGTCTTGTCGAAGCCCGCGGCCATGCCGAGGCGGTTGGGGAAGGTCAGGCCCATCGCCTCGACCGGGGACTGGCCCGGGATCGGCGCGCGACCCAGGACGACTCCCCCGGCCTTGAGTGCGTCAAAGGTCAGGTGGTGCGCCTTCTCGGCGTCCATCTTGACGAGGCACTTCTCGAAGACCCGGTCATAGACCCGCACCTCAGGCACCGGTCTTCGACGCGGCGTTCCACTCCTGCAGCGAACGCACGCCGACCGTGCCGGAGCGGATCGCTGCGATGCCTTGTACGGCGGCCGCGAGTCCCTGCACGGTGGTGATGCAGGGCGTGCCGGTCAGCACGGCGGCGGACCGGATCTCGTAGCCGTCGACACGCGAGTCGCCGCCACCGGTGGCACCGTGCGGAGTGTTGACGATCAGGTCGATCTCTCCGTCGAGGATCATCTGGACGGTCGTCTTCTCCCCCGCGGGCCCCACGCCCTCGAAGTGCTTGCGCACGATCGTGGCCTGGATGCCGTTGCGGCGCAGCACCTCGGCGGTGCCCTGCGTAGCGAGGATCTCGAAGCCGTAGTCGACCAGCACGCGGGCCGGGAAGATCATCGTCCGCTTGTCGCGGTTGGCGATCGAGATGAAGACCTTGCCCGAGGTCGGCAGCGAACCGTAGGCCGCGGCCTGCGACTTGCTGAATGCCGTCCCGAAGTCGGCGTCGAAGCCCATGACCTCGCCCGTCGACTTCATCTCCGGGCCGAGCACCGTGTCGACGAAGTTGCCCTCCTTGGTGCGGAACCGGTTGAACGGCAGCACCGCTTCCTTGACCGCGATCGGCGAGTCCGCCGGCAGCGTGCCGCCGTCACCCTCGGCGGGCAGGACACCGGCAGCGCGCAGCTCGGCGATCGACTCACCCAGCATCAACCGGGCTGCGGCCTTCGCCAGCTGCGTGCCGGTGGCCTTGGAGACGAACGGCACCGTGCGCGAGGCGCGGGGGTTGGCCTCCAGGACGTAGAGGACGTCCGAGCCCAGCGCGAACTGGATGTTGATCAGGCCCTGCACCCCCACTCCGCGCGCGATCCCCTCGGTCGCCTCGCGGATCCGGGTGATCTCGGCGGCGCCGAGGGTGATCGGCGGCAAGGCGCACGACGAGTCACCGGAGTGGATGCCGGCCTCCTCGATGTGCTCCATCACGCCGCCGAGGAACAGCTCCGTGCCGTCGTACAGGGCATCGACGTCGATCTCGACGGCGTCGTCGATGAACCGGTCGACCAGCACGGGCCGGTCGGGGCTGATCTCGGTCGCGGCCTCGATGTAGGCCTTGAGGGCCGCGTCGCTGTAGACGATCTGCATGCCGCGTCCGCCGAGGACGTACGACGGCCGCACCAGCACCGGGTACCCGATGGTGTGGGCGATCGCCTGCGCGTCCTCGAAGGAGACCGCGGTGCCGTGCTTCGGGGCGACGAGGCCGGCCTCGGCGAGGACCCGGCCGAACGCGCCGCGCTCCTCGGCGAGGTCGATCGCCTCGGGGCTGGTGCCCACGATCGGGACACCCGCGTCCTGCAGGCCCTGCGCGAGCCCGAGCGGCGTCTGGCCGCCGAGGGTCGCGATGACGCCGGCGATCGGGCCGGCAGCCTTCTCGGCCTCGTAGATCTCGAGCACGTCCTCCAGGGTCAGCGGCTCGAAGTAGAGCCGGTCGGAGGTGTCGTAGTCGGTCGAGACCGTCTCGGGGTTGCAGTTGACCATGATCGTCTCGTAGCCGGCCTCGCTGAGCGCGAGGGAGGCGTGCACGCACGAGTAGTCGAACTCGATGCCCTGGCCGATCCGGTTCGGGCCGGAGCCGAGGATGATCACGGCCTGCTTGCCCTCGGCCCGCGGCTGGACCTCGGTCTCCTCGTCGTAGGACGAGTAGTAGTACGGCGTGGCCGCGGCGAACTCGGCGGCGCAGGTGTCGACGGTCTTGTAGACCGGCCGGACACCGAGGGTCTGCCGCGCGATCCGGACCTCGGACTCCTTGAGGCCGCGGATGCCCGCGATCTGGGCGTCCGAGAAGCCGTGCCGCTTGGCGACCCGGAGGGCGCTGGCGTCGAGCACGTCGGTGGCGGCGACCTGCTGGGCGACCTCGTCGATCAGGAACATCTGGTCGACGAACCAGGGGTCGATCTTCGTGGCGTCGTGGACCTCGGCCTGGGTGGCCCCGGCGCGGATCGCCTGCATCAGCTTCTGCACGCGGCCGTCGTGGGGCACCTTGATCGCCTCGAGCAGCTCGGCCTTGTCGCCGAGCGGGGACGCCCAGTCGAACGGCGCCTTCTTGTCCTCGAGCGACCGGAGCGCCTTGTTGAACGCCTCGGTGAAGTTGCGGCCGATCGACATCGCCTCACCCACGGACTTCATGTGGGTGGTCAGCGTGGTGTCGGCGGTCGGGAACTTCTCGAACGCGAACCGCGGCACCTTGACGACGACGTAGTCGAGCGAGGGCTCGAAGGAGGCCGGGGTCTCCTTGGTGATGTCGTTCGGGATCTCGTCGAGCGTGTAGCCGACGGCGACCTTGGCAGCGATCTTGGCGATCGGGAAGCCCGTGGCCTTCGACGCCAGCGCACTCGAGCGGGACACACGGGGGTTCATCTCGATGACGATGACGCGCCCGTCGGCTGGGTTGACGGCGTACTGGATGTTGCAGCCGCCGGTGTCGACGCCCACCTCTCGGATGATGCCGATCGCCAGGTCGCGCAGGTGCTGGTACTCGCGGTCGGTCAGGGTCATTGCGGGAGCGACGGTGATCGAGTCACCGGTGTGCACGCCCATCGGGTCGAAGTTCTCGATGGAGCAGATGATCACGACGTTGTCGGCCTTGTCGCGCATCACCTCCAGCTCGTACTCCTTCCAGCCGATGATCGATTCCTCGATCAGCACCTCGGTGGTGGGGCTGGCGGACAGGCCGGCACCGGCGATCCGGGCCAGGTCGGTGGCGTCGTAGGCAATGCCGGAGCCGAGCCCACCCATGGTGAAGGACGGGCGTACGACGACGGGGTAGCCCAGCTCGACGGTGGCGGCCTCGACCTCGATCATCGTGTGGCAGACGTAGCTGCGGGCCGTCTCGCCGCCGACCTTGTCGACGATCGCGTTGAACAGCTCGCGGTTCTCGCCGCGGTGGATGGCCTCGAAGCTGGCGCCGATCATCTCGACGCCGTACTTCTCGAGCACGCCGTTCTCGTGCAGCGCGATCGCGACGTTGAGCGCGGTCTGGCCGCCGAGCGTCGGCAGCACGGCGTCGATCGGGAAGCCGCGGTCGGCCTCCCGCGCGATGACCTTCTCGACGAACTCGGCCGTGAGCGGCTCGACGTACGTCGCGTCGGCGAACTCGGGGTCGGTCATGATCGTGGCCGGGTTGGAGTTCACGAGGACGACCCGCAGGCCCTCCTCCTTCAACACCCGGCAGGCCTGGGTGCCGGAGTAGTCGAACTCGCAGGCCTGGCCGATGACGATCGGACCGGACCCGATCACCAGGACGGACTTGATGTCTTCACGCTTCGGCATCAGGCGTTGCCCTCCAGCAGCTGTACGAATCGGTCGAAGAGGTACGCCGCATCGTGCGGACCGGCGGCGGCCTCGGGGTGGTACTGGACGGAGAACGCCTTGAGCTTGCCCTCTGCGGTGCGCAGCTCGAGCCCCTCGACGACGTCGTCGTTGAGGCAGACGTGGCTCACCGTGGCGCTGCCGTACGGCGTCTCCGTGGCGGTGTCGCGCGGAGCGTCGACCGCGAAGCCGTGGTTGTGCGCGGTGACCTCCACCTTGCGGGTGGTCAGGTCCATCACCGGCTGGTTGATGCCGCGGTGGCCGTACTTCAGCTTGTAGGTGTCGAAGCCGAGCGCGCGACCGAAGAGCTGGTTGCCGAAGCAGATCCCGAAGTACGGCAGGTCGCGACCCAGCGCCTCCTTGAGCAGCTCGACCTGACCGGTCGTGGCGGCCGGGTCACCCGGGCCGTTGGAGTAGAAGAGCCCGTCGGGGTTCACCGCGAGGACGTCGTCGAGCGTGGACGTCGCAGGCAGGACGTGCACCTCGATGCCGCGCTCGCTCATCCGCTGGGGAGTCATGTCCTTGATGCCGAGGTCGAGCGCGGCCACGGTGAACCGCTTCTCGCCGTACTCACCCGGCACGGCAGGGACCACGTACGCCTCGCCGGTGGAGACGGCCTCGGAGAGGTTCGCCCCGCTCATGGCGGCGGAGCTCTTGACCTTCTCCAGCAGCGCGGCCGGGTCGGTCTCGACGGTGGAGATGCCGACGCGCATAGCGCCCCGCTCACGCAGGTGACGGGTCAGCGCCCGGGTGTCGACCCCCGAGATCCCGACGACGCCCTGCGAGCGCAGGTCGTCGTCCAGCGAGCGCTGCGACCGGAAGTTGCTGGGCAGGCGGGCAGGATCGCGGACGACGTACCCCGCGACCCAGATCCGCTTCGACTCCGGGTCCTCGTCGTTCATGCCGGTGTTGCCGATGTGCGGGGCCGTCATCACCACGACCTGGCGGTGGTACGACGGGTCGGTGAGGGTCTCCTGGTATCCGGTCATGCCGGTGTTGAAGACGGCTTCGCCGAAGGTCTCGCCCTCGGCGCCGTACGCCTCCCCATGGAAGGTGCGGCCGTCCTCGAGGACGAGCAGGGCGGGAGTGGTCACAGGAGTGCTCCTTCCAGAACCGTCGGGGTGCCGCGCAGCAGCGTGGCAATCACCCGCCCGGTCAGCTTGCGGTCGTGCCAGGGGTTGTTGCGGCTCAGCGAGACGCTGGCGTCGCGGTCGACGACGACCTGCGCTGCCGGGTCGACCAGGGTCAGGTTGGCGGGTTCACCGACGGCGATCGGCCGGCCGTGGCCGTCCAGTCCGGCGATCCGTGCGGGGTTGGTGCTCATCACGCGGGCGACGCCGGCCCAGTCGAGCAGGCCGCCCTCGACCATGACGGTCGAGACGACAGACAACGCGGTCTCCAGGCCGAGCATGCCGAAGGCCGCGTCGACGAACGCGTGCTCCTTGTCGTGCCGGGCGTGCGGGGCGTGATCGGTGGCGACGGCGTCGATCGTGCCGTCGGCGAGCGCGGCGCGGAGCGCCTCGACGTCCTCGTTGGGGCGCAGCGGCGGGTTGACCTTGAACGTCGGGTCGTAGGTGCCGAGCAGGTCGGTGGTCAGCAGCAGGTGGTGCGGAGTCACCTCGGCGGTGACGTCGATCCCCTGCGCCTTGGCCCAGCGGATCACCTCGACGCTGCCGGCG
>NZ_JBMCZA010000149.1:42953-45943 GCF_048654705.1 Nocardioides sp. CPCC 206348 | reverse complement strand
CCTCGTGGCAGCACGCGGTGGCACCGGCGAGCGACGGGTCCTGGCTGTGCTGGCTGATCACGCCACCGAACGCCTTGACGTACTCCAGCGCGCGACGCATGACCCGCGGGTCGGCGACGCACTTGCCGTCGTCGGAGAACACCCGGACCTTCGCCCGCGAGCGCGCCATCAGGCCGAGCTCGGCGAGCTCTTCGCCACCGAGCGACTTGGTGACGGCGCCGACCGGCTGGACGTCGACCAGGCCGGCGGTCCGGCCGAGGTCGAACACCCGCTCCGCGGCCTCGGCGGTGTCGGTGACCGGGTTGGTGTTGGCCATCGCGAGCACCGCGGTGAAGCCACCGACAGCGGCGGCGCGCGAGCCGGTCAGGACCGTCTCGGCGTCCTCACGGCCAGGCTCGCGCAGGTGCGTGTGCAGGTCGACGAAGCCGGGCAGCAGGACCAGGCCGGCGGCGTCGATCACCTTCGTCGATGCGCCAGCCAGGCTGGTCGAGCCCGTCGAGACCCCGAGCTCCCGGATCACGCCGTCCGCGACGAGGACATCGGTCGTCGTACCGTCGGGAAGGGCAGCGCCCTTGATCAGGATCGAGCTCATTCGCCCACTCCTTCGTTGCCCTGGGGTTCCCCAGTCAGCAGGTGGTAGAGCACGGACATGCGGACGGCGACGCCCGCGGAGACCTGGTCGAGCACGGCCGAGTCGATCGCGTCGGCCGCGTCGGCGGAGATCTCCAGCCCGCGGTTCATCGGGCCCGGGTGCAGGATCGGCGTGCCGGGCTTGAGCAGGGAGAGCCGGTCGCGGGTCAGGCCGTAGCCGACCGTGTACTCACGGGCCGTGGGGAAGAACCCGCCGCTCATCCGCTCGCGCTGGACGCGCAGCATCATCACGGCGTCGGCCTCGGGCAGGACCGGGTCGAGGTCGTACGACGTCGCGAACCCCGCTTCCTTCGACCAGTCGGCGACACCGGCCGGCATCAGGGTCGGCGGCGCGACGACGGTGACCGTGGCACCCAGCTTGATCAGGCTCTTCACGTTGCTGCGGAACACCCGGCTGTGGGTCAGGTCGCCGACGATCGCGACGTGCTTGCCCTCGAGGGTGCCGAGGCGGCGGGTCAGCGTGTAGCCGTCGAGCAGCGCCTGCGTGGGGTGCTCGTGGGTGCCGTCGCCGGCGTTGATGACGGGGACGTCGACCCAGCGGCTGATCTGCTCGGCCGCGCCACTGGCGCCGTGGCGGACGACCAGTCCGTCAATGCCCATGGCGGTCACCGTCAGCACGGTGTCGCGCAGCGACTCACCCTTGCTGGCGCTGCTGCCCTTGGCGGACAGGTTGATGACGTCGGCGGAGAGCCACTTCCCAGCGATCTCGAAGCTCGAGCGCGTCCGGGTGGAGTCCTCGAAGAACAGGTTGATGACGGTGCGGCCGCGCAGGGCGGGCAGCTTCTTGACCGAGCGCTTCTGCACATCGTGCATCTCGGCAGCCGTCGTGAAGATGTCCTCGATGTCACCGACTTCGAGGTCATCGATGCTGAGCAGGTGGCGGGTCATGCCTCACCTCCATTGGGGGCGTCGACGATGCGGACCTCGTCCTCACCGTCGGTCTCCACCAGGCGCAGGCTGACCCGTTCGCTGCGCGCGGTGGGAAGGTTCTTGCCGACGTGGTCGGCACGGATCGGGAGCTCTCGGTGCCCGCGGTCCACCAGCACCGCCAGTCGTACGACGGCCGGCCGGCCGAGGTCGGACAGGGCATCGAGCGCGGCGCGGATGGTGCGCCCGCTGTAGAGCACGTCGTCGACCAGCACGACGGTCTTGCCGTCGATGCCGCCGGCAGGCACCTGGGTGCGGCTGGCCACCCGCGTGGGGTGGTTGCGCAGGTCGTCGCGGTACATCGTGACGTCGAGGGACCCGGTCGCGACCGTCGTACCCTCGACCTTGGCGATGCTCGCGGCGATGCGCTCCGCCAGCGGGACCCCGCGGGTCTGGAGGCCGAGAAGCAGGAGATCCTCGGCGCCCTTGTTGCGCTCGAGGATCTCGTGGGAAATGCGGGTCACTGCCCGGTTGATGTCGCCGGCGTCGAGGACGACGCGTCCAGCGGTGCCGTCATGCGGCGTGGAACTGGGGTGCGCAGGCAAGGTTGGCTGACCTTCCTTCTCCGCCTCACAGGACGGCTCGTTAAAGGATGTCGATCGGGTGCCACCTTACCGCCGACGACTCCGCCCGCCGAACCGGGACACCCCGTCGACAGGAACTAGAACACGTTCTAGGGTGGTCGACATGGACCTTGCCGCCGTCGAGGAGATCAAGCGCCTCAAGCACCGCTACTTCCGCACCCTCGACCTGAAGTTGTGGGACCAGTTCGCCGACTGCCTCGCGGAGGACGTCGTCGCGCAGTACGGCACCCAGGCGATGGGCGAGCCGCTGCACTACGACAACCGCGCCGGCGTCGTGGCCTTCATGACGGAGAACCTCGGCCCCGGTGTCGTCACGGTCCACATCGCCAACCACCCCGAGATCGACGTCGACGGCGACACTGCGACGGGGTCGTGGGCCTTCGAGGACACCGTCATCGTCCCGGACTTCAAGGTGCAGATCCGCGGCGCCGGCTACTACGTCGACACCTATCGCAAGGACGCCGACGGCGCCTGGCGGATCGCCTCGACCCGGTACGAGCGGATCTACGAGGCCATGACCTCGCTCGACGACACCCCGAGCTTCAAGCTGATCGCCAACCGCTGGGACCCGTCGCTCCAGCACTGACCCCAGCCGAGGTTGATTGACATCAATCAACCTCGCCCGGTGGTTCTTTCCCTCAGAGGGCTGCGGCCATCCCCGCGCACGCCCGCAGCCAGGAACGCTTCGTGTCCTCGGAGAGCTGGTCGTACGGGACGACCGACCCGGAGACGAGTGCCCGGTCGTACGGCACCCGATAGACGCCGCGGGTGCGCTGCTCGTACACGGCCACGAGGTCGCGGGCCAAGGCCTCGTCGACCTTCGGGCTG
>NZ_JBMCZA010000149.1:42172-42943 GCF_048654705.1 Nocardioides sp. CPCC 206348 | reverse complement strand
ACCCGATAGACGCCGCGGGTGCGCTGCTCGTACACGGCAACGAGGTCACGGGCGAGGTTCTCGTCGACCTTCGGGCTCGGGTCGGAGAGCACGGTGATCGTCTTGTACTTGAGGTTCTCGTAGCCCGCGTCCTGCAGGGCGTCGAGCATCCACAGGCCGCTGTAGCCGGTGTCCTCGCGGATGGTGCTGGTGACGACGAGGAGGTCGGCCTTCTCGGCCGCGGCGAGCCAGTTCTCGGCCCGGAGGTTGTTGCCCGTGTCGACCAGGATGATCCGGTAGAAGCGCTCGAGCAGCGAGTGGACCTCACCGAAGTCCTTCGCGTGGATCACGCCGGTGACATCGGGACGTTCGTCGGAGGCGAGGACGTCGAAGTGGGCGTCGCCCTGGGAACGGACGAAGGCGCCGAGGTCGCCGATCCGCGACTGGTAGACGTCCTTGAACCGGCCGAGGTCCTCGAGCAGCTCCCGCGTGGTGTTGCGGTGGGTGCTGCGCGCACCACGGATGCCGAGGGTTCCGCGCGTCTCGTTGTTGTCCCACGCGATGACTCCCCCGCCGCGCACGGTGCCGAAGGTGTGGCCCGCGGCCAGGACACCGGTGGTCTTCGCCGCGCCACCCTTGGGATTCACGAACGCGATCGTCCGCGGGCCGTCGAAGTCCTTCTGGATCTGGGCGCGGTCGGCCTCGAAGGCCTGCTCCCGGGCACCCATCGCCGGCTTGACCAGCCCACCGCTCCAGCGCCGTACACGCCCGCGCCAGCCCCAGGTCGCCGGG
>NZ_JBMCZA010000149.1:38103-42119 GCF_048654705.1 Nocardioides sp. CPCC 206348 | reverse complement strand
GGGCTCGACGGCGGCGGGCTCGACGGCGGCGGGCTCAACGGCGGCGGTGCCGTCGATCGAACCGCTGTGTGTGCGGAGATCGGGTCGAACAACGGGTCGGTCAAGGGCTGACTCACGAGAACCTCCGAGATAGGCAGTCAGGTGGCCTAAAGGCGAGGCCAACCTACCCCGAAGTCCTCACCCCAGATCGCCGAGCGCAATTTCAATCGCCCTGTGGAACGTCGGGTACGCGAAGTGCATCCCCTTCAGGGTGGCCAACGGCACCTCCGCGTGGACGGCGGTGACGAGCATCCCGATGATCTCCCCGCCGGACGGACCCACCGCCGTGGCACCGACGAGCACGCCCCGGTCGAGATCGGCGACGACCTTGATCAGGCCGTGGTTGCCGACCTTGTGCAACCAGCCCCGGCTCGAGTCGGGCAGCTTCGCCAGCCCGACACCGACGTTCAGTCCGGCGTCACGGGCCTGCTGCTCGGTCATCCCGACCGACCCGACCTCGGGGTCGGTGAAGGTGGCACGGGCGACGGCGCGGTAGTCCGCCCACGGGCCGTCCTCACCGGTCAGGTCCCGGATGACGACGTTCGCCTGGTACATCGACATGTGCGTGAAGGCGCCCTTGCCAGTGATGTCGCCGATCGCCCAGACCCCGTCGGTGACGCGCGCCCGCTCATCCGTGTCCAGGACCCGCGCCGAGGGGTCGAGCCCGACGGTGTCGAGTCCGATGTCGCCGAGGTTGTTGCGCCGGCCGGCAGCCACCAGCAGCGCCTCGGCGCCGATCGAGGTGCCATCGGCCAGGCCGACCGTGAACGCCGATCCGTCGTGGGCGACGCCCGTGACCCCGACGCCGGCCCGCACGCCGATCCCCTCGGCCTCGAGGGCCTCGGCGACCACGGCACTCGCCTCCGGCTCCTCCGGTCCCAGGATCCGCTCGGCCCCCTCGACCACCGTGACGTCGACTCCGAAGCGCGCGAAGGCCTGGGCCAGCTCGCAACCGATCGCTCCCCCGCCGATCACGACGAGACTCGCGGGCAGGTCGCGCACCTGAACCACGTCACGGTTGGTCCAGTACGGCGTCGCGGCCAGCCCGTCGATCGGGGGGACGGCCGGCTCGGTGCCGGTGTTCAGCACCACGCCCCGTCGTACGACGAAGTCCCGCACGCCGTCCGCGGTCACGACCTGGATGCGCCCCGGTCCGGCGAGCCGGCCGGTCCCGCGCACGAACTCCGCGCCCGCCCGCTCCAGGCGCTCGACCGCGACGATGTCGTCCCAGTCGTCCGTCGCCTCGTCGCGGATCCGGTCCGCAACGGGCGTCCAGTCGGGGGTGACCTCGGCCGACCCACCCAGCGAGGACACCCGCCGGGCTTCCTGCAGCGCGTCGGCCGCGCGGATCATCATCTTCGACGGCACGCAGCCGTAGTAGGGACATTCACCGCCCACCAGGCGGCGGTCGACCCCGACCACGGAGAGTCCGGCCTTGGCCAGGGAGGCGGCCACGTGCTCGCCGCCCGGTCCGAGCCCGATGACGACGACGTCGACCTCAGTTGATTCCGGCATGCCCACACACTGGCACGCCGGGGAAATTCAGACCAGCGTCGCCTTGGACCGCTGGATCGCGCCGAGGACGCCGTTGACGAACGACGGCGACTCATCGGTCGAGAGCTCGCGCACCAGGGTCATCGCCTCGGTCACGGCAACCGTGTCCGGCACGTCATCGGCCCAGAGCAGTTCCCAGACGCCGATCCGCAGGACGTTGCGGTCCACGGCGGGCATCCGCGACAGGCTCCAGTCGGTGGAGAACTGGACGAGGATCTCGTCGATCCGCGCCTGGTGCTCGGACACCGCGCGCACCAGCACAGCGGTGTACGGGTTGGTCAGCTGTTCGCCGTCGGCCGTGACGCGCTCGAGCGCCTCGAGTCCCGACTCGCCCCGCATGTCCGCGGCGTAGAGGACGTCGAGTGCTCGCTTGCGCGCCTTGGTCCGGGCTCCCACCTGCTGGTCAGCCCTTCACGCGGGAGAGGTACGAGCCACCCTCGCGGGTGTCCACCTTGATCTTCTCGCCCTGCTCGATGAACAGCGGCACCTGGATCTCGGCGCCGGTCTCCAGCGTGGCCGGCTTGGTGCGACCGGTCGCGGAGTCACCGACGACGCCGGGCTCGGTGTAGCTGACGACGAGCTCGACGGAGGCGGGCAGCTCGATGAAGAGCACCCGGCCTTCGTTGGTGGCGACGATCGCCTCCTGGTTCTCGAGCATGAAGCCCGAGGCGTCACCGACGATCTCGGGGGCGACCTCGGTCTGCTCGAACGTGCCGGTGTCCATGAAGACGTAGCTGACGCCGTCGTTGTAGAGGTACTGCATCGTGCGGCGGTCGACCGTGGCGGTCTCGACCTTGGTGCCGGCGTTGAAGGTGCGGTCGACGTTCTTGCCCGACTCGACGTTCTTGAGCTTGGTACGGACGAACGCCGGGCCCTTGCCGGGCTTCACGTGCTGGAACTCCACCACGGACCAGAGCTGGCCGTCGATGTTGAGAACCATGCCGTTCTTGAGGTCATTCGTCGATGCCATGCGCGCGTATTCTCCGATGCAGATGTCAAGCGGTTCGAGTGGTCCCCGGGGTGCTCGGGACCGGCAGTGAAGTCTAGTGTGCCGACGGGTCAGCGATGAATTCGAGCGCCTGGCGGTAGCCGTCGATGCCCTGGCCCTCGATCACCTTCGCGGCATGGGGGGACACCACAGAGGTGTGTCGGAACTCCTCAGCACGCTGCGACGGGGCGCTGATGTGGACCTCGACGAGTGGCGCCTCCAGCTGGGCACAGGCATCGAAGAGGGCGTAGGAGTAGTGCGTCCAGGCGCCGGCGTTGAGCACCACAGGAGTCTTGTTGTCTGCGGCGTCATTGAGCCAGTCGAGCAGCTTGCCTTCGTGATTGGTCTGCATGACCAGGACCCGGAGGCCGAGAGCAGAGCCCCACTCCACACAGAGGTCGGCGAGTTCGTCATGGGTGGTGGCGCCGTAGATCTCGGGCTGCCGACGGCCGAGCCGACCGATGTTCGGGCCGTTCAGGACGAGCACCTGCCGGTCACTCATGCCGCACCGCCCGAGACGGCGTCGTACGCCGCCCGCAGGTTCTCCTCGGACGGTCCGGCCAGCACGACCGGCTTCCCCACGTCGTCGAGTACGACGAAGCGGAGCTGGTTGCCGCGGGACTTCTTGTCCACCCGCATGGTCGCGAGCAGCGTCTCGAAGTCGGCTCCGTCCCAGGTGGTCGGCAGGCCGACACGGCCGAACGCGGAACGATGCCGTTCGACGAGACCAGCGGGCAGGCCGCCCTCGCGCGCCGCCAGCTCGGCCACGAAGACGCAGCCGATCGCAACGGCCTCGCCGTGGCGGATGGAGTAGTCGGTGGCCTTCTCGATCGCGTGGGCGAGCGTGTGGCCGTAGTTGAGCGCCTCGCGTCCCGGGTGGCCGGCGACTCCCCCGGTCTCCTTGAGGTCTCCGGCGACGACGTCGGCCTTCACCGCGATCGACCGCTCGACCAGCTCGCGCAGGACGGGTGAGTCAGCGGTCAGCGCCGACGGCTCGGTCTGCTCGACCAGCTCGAGGATCCGCGGGTCGGCGATGAAGCCGCACTTGATGACCTCGCCGAGGCCGGCGACCAGTTCCTCGCGCGGCAGGGTCTCGAGCAGCGCGAGGTCGCAGAGCACGCCGGCGGGTTCGTGGAACGAGCCGATCAGGTTCTTGCCGGCCGGGCTGTTGATGCCGGTCTTGCCACCCACGGCGGCGTCGACCATGGCGAGCAGCGTCGTCGGGACGTGCACGACAGCAACGCCGCGCAGCCAGGTCGCGGCGACGAAGCCACCCAGGTCGGTGGTCGCACCGCCGCCGACGGTGACGATGGCGTCGGAACGGGTGAAGCCGTCCTCACCGAGCGCCTCCCAGCACGCGGCGGCGACCTCCCAGTTCTTGGCTTCCTCGCCGTCGGGCACCTGCAGCACCACGACATCGAGGCCCTCGAGCAGG
>NZ_JBMCZA010000149.1:29728-38063 GCF_048654705.1 Nocardioides sp. CPCC 206348 | reverse complement strand
CCGTGGCCGACCACGACGTCGTACGGCGACGCGGTGGCCACGCGGATGACGGTGGGGGCGCTCACGACGCTCCCCCGTTGATGGCCGCCACGATCTCGGCGGCGACCTCGGCAGGGGCGCGGTCGTCGGTGTCGACGGTGATCCGGGCGAGGCCCTGGTAGACCGGCGTGCGCTCGTCGAGCAGCTGCTTGATCCGTGACCGGACGTTGCCGAGCAGCAGCGGCCGGCCGACGCCGAGGCCGACCCGCTTCACCGCATCGGCCAGGCCGACGCGGAGGAACACCACCTGGTGGGCAGCGAGCAACGCCTGGGTCGCCGGGTCGAGCACCGCGCCACCGCCGAGCGACAGCACGCCGTCGTGGTTCTCCAGCGCCCAGGCGACCGCTGCGCGTTCCTCGGCACGGAAGGCGGCTTCACCCTCGTCGACGAAGATGTCCTGGACGGACTTGCCGACCCGGTCCTCGACGAGGTGGTCGCTGTCGGCGAAGGCGACGCCCAGCTCGGCGGCCACCAGCTCGCCGACGGTCGTCTTGCCGGCACCCATGGTGCCGATCAGGACGGCCCGAGGAGTCACTTGAACCTCAGCGAATCGAGGTAGGTCTGGACGTTACGGCGGGTCTCGCTCACCGCGTCTCCGCCGAACTTCTCGAGGATCGCGTCGGCGACGACGAGCGCCACCATGGCCTCGGCAACGATGCCGGCCGCCGGAACGGCGCAGACGTCGGAGCGCTGGTGGTGGGCGACGGCCTCTTCGCCCGTGGCCAGGTCGACGGTCCGCAGCGCCCGCGGAACGGTCGCGATCGGCTTCATCGCCGCGCGAACGCGCAGGATCTCACCGGTGGACATGCCGCCCTCGGTGCCGCCGGATCGTCCGGAGACCCGGCGCAGTCCCTCGTCGGTCGACACGATCTCGTCGTGGGCGAGCGAGCCGGGCGTGGCAGCGAGCTCGAAGCCGTCGCCGACCTCCACGCCCTTGATCGCCTGGATGCCCATGAGCGCGCCGGCCAGGCGGGAGTCGAGGCGCCGGTCCCAGTGGACGTGCGAGCCGAGTCCCGGCGGGAGACCGTGCACGACCACCTCGACGACGCCACCCAGGGTGTCGCCGTCCTTGTGGGCCTGGTCGATCCGTTCGACCATCAGCTTGGAGCCGTCGGGGTCCAGGCAGCGCACGGGGTCCTCGTCGAGACGAGCGACGTCGTCCGGAGCCGGGACCTCACGCGAGGGCGTGCGGACCCCGCCGATCTCCAGCACGTGGCTGACGATCCGGGCGCCGGTGGCCTGCTCGATGAAGTTGCTGGCCACGCGACCGAGGGCCACCCGGGCGGCGGTCTCACGCGCCGAGGCGCGCTCGAGGATCGGCCGGGCGTCGTCGAAGTCGTACTTCTGCATGCCGGCGAGGTCGGCGTGCCCGGGCCGCGGACGGGTCAGCGGGGCGTTGCGGGCCTGGGCGTCGAGGACGTCGGCGTCGACCGGGTCGGCCGCCATCACGGTCTCCCACTTGGGCCACTCCGTGTTCCCGACCTGGATCGCCACCGGACCGCCCTGCGAACGTCCGTGCCGGATGCCACCGGTGATGGTGACCTCGTCGGCCTCGAACTTCATCCGCGCGCCACGGCCGTAGCCCAGGCGTCGACGGGCGAGAGCATCGGAAATGTCGTCGGTGGTCACCTCGACGTGGGCCGGCAGGCCCTCGAGGATCGCCACCAGTGAGGGGCCGTGGGACTCCCCTGCGGTCAGCCAGCGCAACATGAGCACCAGTCTCCCACGGGGTCAGGCGCCGGCGAGGACCCGTCCCACGACGACCGCGACCAGCGCCCCGGCTGCGAGGAACGGCCCGTAGGGCACCTTGCGCTTGATCATGTTGCCGCCGCGACTCAGCGGCACGAGGGCGATCACGGCCAGGACAGCCGCGGTGGCGATGGACACGACGACCGTCGCCAGGCCCAGCGGACCCAGCGCGAGGCCGAGCAGGACGCCGAGCCGGACGTCTCCGAAGGCCATCGTGCGGGGGCTGATGAACCAGATCAGCCCGTAGTAGAGGCCGAGCAGCGCGGCACCGATGGCCGCCAGCACCAGCACCGCGGGTTCCTCGAGCGCGATCGCGGCGACCACCTCGAGCGCCACCACGACGCCGTACGACGGCAGGATCAGGCGGTTCGGGAGGTACCAGGTGACGTAGTCGATGACGGACAGCGCGACGCAGATCGGCACCAGGTACAGCAGCCACGGCAGCGACCAGCCCCAACCGATCGACGCGCCGAGGATGCCACCGACGACGGCGCCCGCCGCGGCGGTGCGGAGCATGAGCCCCGGTCGCGCCGCGAGGTCCGTGAAGCGGACGTGGTCAGGGAACTCCTCGGGGTTCTCCGCCGGGTTGTGCTCGGGCTCCGGGCACAACGCGATCAGGCGCGGGACGACGAGTCCGCCGAGCAGGCCGGCGAGCGCCCCCACGAGGGCCGGGAGCAGTTCCATGTGCGGAACCTATCGGTCGGCGAGCGCGCGCAGACCGGCCGAGCGCATCGCGTCGAGTGGTCCGTTGTGACCAGTGAACATCGCGAACTGGAGCACGGCCTGGTGCACGAGCAGGTCCAGGCCGGAGACCAGCGCCTGGCCCCGCTCCATCGCCGCGGCCGCCAGCGGAGTGGGCCATGGGTCGTACACGACCTCGAAGACAACGGCAGCCTGGGACGCCGCCGCCAGGAGCTGATCGGTCTGCGCGGCGGCGGGGACGGTCGAGACGACGACCTCCCCCACCATGGCTGCGCCGTCGAGCGCCACCACGTCGACCTCGAGGCCCGGGTGCCGCGTCAGCGCCGCGGCGGTCTCCCGCGCCCGGGACGGGTCACGGGCCAGCAGGCGGATCGTGTGGACGCCGAGCTCGGCCAGCGCGAGTCCGACCGAGGCAGCCGTGGCTCCGGCACCGAGGATCGTCGCCGAGGCCACGGGGCCGTCGTACCGCTCCCGGATGGCGGCGACCGCACCCGGCAGGTCGGTGTTGTCCGCCGACCACCCGTTGTCGGTCCGGACCAGCGTGTTGGCACCGCCGGCCAGCATCGCCCGGTCGCTCACGACCGTCGCGAAGTCCAGGGCCTCCCGCTTGAGCGGAGCGGTGACCGAGAGTCCCCGCCACTCGTCGCCGAGCGAGGCGACGAAGCCCGCGAGCCCGCCAGCGGGCACCTGCACGGCGTCGTAGCCGAACCCGAGCCCCAGGGCGTCGTACCCCGCCCGGTGCAGGACCGGGGACAGCGAGTGCGCAATGGGGTCTCCCAGGACAGCGCACCGCAACCCCGCGCCGGCCCGATCAGCGCCCACCCGATCAGCACTCGTCATGGGTGCGGCAGTACTCCTTGGCCTTCTCGGCGTTGCGGAGGTGCTCGTCGTAGTCGTCAGTGAAGAGCGTCGTGCCCTTCTCGAAGTCCGGGACGAAGTAGAGCCAGTTGCCGTCGGCCGGGTTGAGCGCGGCCTCGATGGTCTCCTTGCCCGGCGATCCGATCGGGCCCGGCGGCAGGCCGGTGTGCTTGTAGGTGTTGTAGAGCGACTCGCTGTCGCGCTCGTCGGCCGTCGTCCAGACGTCACCCTTGCGCTTGCTGGCGTAGGAGACGGTCGAGTCCAGCTGCAGCGCCATGCCGTCGTCGAGCCGGTTGTAGATGACGCGGGCGACCTTCGGGTAGTCCGGTCCGCGGTTGGCTTCGTACTCCAGGATGCTCGCGACCGTGATGATCTCGTGGGCAGTCAGGCCCAAGCGCTCGGCCCCGGCCGCGATCTGGAGGTCCTTCTCGGCCGCCTCGGTCTGGGCGACCATCTCGCTGAGCAGGCTCTGGGCGGTGGTCGTCTCGGTGATCTCGTAGGTCGCGGGGAAGAGGTAGCCCTCGGGGTTCCCGCCCGCCTCGGCCGGCAGCCCGATCTTGCCCGGCTTGTCGAGGAGTGCGGTGAGCTGCTTCTCGGTGAAGTCGGTCTTCTTGACGATCGTCTCGACGACCTGTCCGACCCGGGCCCCCTCGGGGACCGTCACGGTGTTGCCGGATCCCGCGTTGGCCGGGTTGGCGAGGAACGCGACGGCGTCGGCCGCCTTCATCTTGAGCTTCATGACGTACGTCGCAGCCTGGATCTTCTGCGCGTCGTTGTTGGCCGACGCGGCATCGACGAACGCGTCCGAGGACGCGACCACGTCGAGCTCCTTGAGCTCGTTGCCCATCGACCGGATGCTCTGGCCGGGGTCGATGACGACCTCGACCTCGCCCGTGCCCGGGCCCGGGTAGTCCTCGGGGCCGGCGAACATGTCCTTCACGTCACCAATGGCACCGCGCGCGAACCACGCGATGACGGCACAGAACAGCACCATCACGAGCAGGATCGGAAGGCAGCCGGAGCCGGAGCGGCGCTTGCGCTCAGCGCGACGGCGACCCGGGTCGTGCACCGGGTGCGCTGCGTGCTGCGTGGGCGCAACGGTCTCGAGGCCCACTTCCGGCAGATCCGACTGGCTCATGCGTCTCCTTGTCCTGCGGTGTCCTCCGCGACAATCGTGGTGGCCTCGTGGTCCACGACCTCGCCCGGAGGCAGTCCCGTGGTGCGTTCGACCTCCAGCGCTTGCTGCAGGATCACGACGGCCGCGACCTGGTCGATCACGGCGCGTTGTTTCGCTCCCTTGCGCTGGTCGCGCAGCATAGCCGTCGCCGTCACAGTCGTGAGGCGCTCGTCGACCAGCCGCACCGGCACCGGAGCGATCCGACGGGACAGTCGCACCGCGAACTCGCGCGCCTTCACCGCCGCCGGCCCTTCGGATCCGGACAGCGATCGCGGCAGCCCGACGATCACTTCGACCGCTTCCTCCTCGGCGAGGATCTGATGGATCCGGCGCAGGTCGCCCTTGCCGCGACGCACGGTCTCGACGGGGGTCGCCAGGACTCCCCACGGGTCGCTGCGCGCGACTCCGATCCGTGCATCCCCCGGATCGATGCCGAGGCGGACCCCGCGCCTCACGGTGCTTGCGCCACCGTGGCGGTCACGGCCGCCAGCGCCTCGTCGATCCGGGACACGTCGGTGCCACCGCCCTGGGCCATGTCGGCCTTGCCGCCACCCTTGCCACCGAGGAGCGGCGCGGCTGCCCGCACCAGTTCGCCGGCGGCGAGGCCGCGCGCCTGCGCAGCGTCGTTGAGCGCGGCCACGATGGCGGCCTTGCCGTCCGCTGCCCCGATGAGTACGACGACCGCCGGGGTGTCGCCCGAGAGCCGGGCCCGGACGTCGGTGGCGAGCGTGCGGACGTCGCCACCGGTGGCACCGTCGAGTCGCTGCACGACCAGTCGGACGCCGTTGACGTCCGCCGCACCGTCGGCCAGCGCGGCGCCGCCCGACAGCAGCTGGGCGAGCCGGGCCTTCTCGATCTCCTTCTCGGACTGCTTGAGGCGTTCGAGGAGGTCACCGACCCGGCCGACGATGTCGTCGGGCTGGATCTTGAGCAGGGTGGAGAGCTGGCTGACCACGTCGCGCTCGCGCGCGAGGTACGAGAAGCCCTCGACACCGGTGAAGGCCTCGATCCGGCGGTTGCCGGAACCGACGCTGGCCTCACCGGTCACGACGATGGTGCCGATCTGGCTGGAGTGGTCGACGTGGGTGCCACCGCAGAGCTCGCGCGACCACGGGCCGCCGATCTCGACGACGCGGACCTTCTCGTTGTTGTAGGTCTCGCCGAAGAGCGCGAGCGCTCCCCAGTCGCGCGCCTCGCTGAGGGTCATGTACTCCCAGCCGACGGGCAGGTCTGCCCGCAGGGCGTTGTTGGAGACGAGCTCGATCTGCTGCACCTGGTCGGGCGACAGGGCGCTCAACCAGCCGAAGTCGAGGCGGAGGTAGCCCGGGCGGTTGTAGGAACCGGACTGCAGGGCCGTGGGACCGAGCACCTCGCGCAGCGCTGCGTGGACGACGTGGGTGCCGGAGTGCGCCTGGCGCGCGCCGGTCCGCCAGTCGGGGTCGACCTTCGCCTGGAGCTGACGTGCCTCGGCGGGCAGCTCGCCCTCGAGGACCCGCACCTGGTGCACCACGAGGCCTCGTACGGGCCGCTGCACGTCGAGCACCTCGAGCTTGCCGCCATCGAACTCGATGACGCCGGCGTCGGCCACCTGGCCGCCGGACTCCGCGTAGAAGGGGGTGCGGTCGAGGACGACCTCACCGACCTCGCCCGCGACGAGCGACTTCACCGCCGCGCCCTCCTTGAGGACGGCAAGCGCACGGGACTCGGTCTCGAGCGTCTCGTAGGCGAGCCACTCGGTGGGGCCGTTGGCATCGAGGATGCCGCGGTAGACACCGGTGTCGGCGTGCTGGCCCTTCTTGGACCTCGCATCGGCCTTGGCCCGGTTGCGCTGCTCGGCCATCAGCTGGCGGAACCCGTCCTCGTCGACGCTCAGGCCTGCCTCGGACGCCATCTCGAGGGTGAGGTCGATCGGGAACCCGTAGGTGTCGTGCAGCGCGAAGGCCTTGTCGCCCGGGATCGTCGTGGCGCCTGCGCCCTTCACCTGTCCGGCCGCGAGGTCGAAGATCTGCGTGCCCGCCTGGAGCGTCTTGCGGAACGCCTCCTCCTCGGCGAACGCGACCTGGGCGATCCGGCCCCAGTCCGCGATCAGGTCGGGGTAGCTCTCCCCCATCCGGTCGCGCGACACGGGGAACAGCTCGGGCAGCGCCGGGTCCTCGTAGCCGAGCAGGCGGACGTTGCGGACCGCGCGGCGCAGGAGTCGACGCAGCACGTAGCCGCGCCCCTCGTTGCCCGGCGTGACGCCGTCGCTGATCAGCATCATGGAGGAGCGGATGTGGTCGGCCACGACGCGGAAGCGGACGTCGTCGTCGTACGCCGCACCGTAGGTCTTGCCGGTGAGCGCCATCGTCTTCTCGATCACCGGGAAGACGACGTCGATCTCGTACATGTTGCTCTTGCCCTGGAGCAGGTACGCGACCCGCTCGAGGCCCATGCCGGTGTCGATGTTCTTGTTGGGCAGCTGGCCGGCGATGTCGAAGTCCGACTTGCTGCGGACCGCGGACAGCTCGTCCTGCATGAACACGAGGTTCCAGAACTCGAGGTAGCGGTCGCCGGCGTCCCAGTCGCGGTCGGCACCGAACTCGGGACCGCGGTCGATCAGGATCTCCGAGCACGGTCCACCGGGCCCGGGAATGCCCATGGACCAGTAGTTCTCCTTGGGAGGCAGCCGGACGATGCGGTCGTCCGAGAGGCCCGTGATCTTCTTCCACAGGCCGATCGCCTCGTCGTCACCGTCGAGCACCGACGGGTAGAGCAGCGACTCGTCCAGCCCGAAGCCGCCGTCGGCCTGGGACTTGGTGACCAGCTCCCAGGCGAGCTCGATGGCGCCTTCCTTGAAGTAGTCACCGAAGCTGAAGTTGCCGCACATCTCGAAGAACGTGCCGTGGCGGGTGGTCTTGCCGACCTCTTCGATGTCGGGGGTCCGGATGCACTTCTGGACGCTCGCCGCGCGCGCGTACGGCGGCGTCTCCTGACCCAGGAAGTACGGCTTGAACGGCACCATGCCGGCGTTGACGAACAGCAGGTTCGGGTCGTCCAGCAGCAGCGAGGCAGACGGTACGACGGTGTGTCCCCGGCCCTCGAAGTGGGCGAGGAACCGGTTGCGGATCTCGGCGCTGGTCAGGTAGCCGTCCGGTGTCGCCGTCATGAGGGGCCTTCCAGGGTGTGGGCGGCCGGCACGGCCGTCGTGGTGGAACGGATCGGTAGTTCGTGGGTCTGGGGGGCCCGACGCTGCCCAGCCTCCACAGCGCGGAAGTGCTCGCGCAATTGGGTTTCAGCGTCGACCTGACCCTGCACGACCTCGTCGCGGAAGATGCGGGCGCCGACGAAGGCCGCGTTGACCCGGTCGCGCATGCCATCGGGCGTCAGCGCCTCCGCGAGGCGCCGTACCTTGACCATGCCGTAGACACCGGCGGTGGCGCCGGCCGCGAACCAGAGACCGCTCTTCATGAAGGGCCTTCGACGCCGGCGCGCTGACGGGTCTCCCAGTCGCGACGGGCGGCCTTGAGCATCAGCTTGCGGCCCTTGCGCGAGCGCTTGATCTCGCGCTTCATCTCGAAGCGGATCCGGTTGCGGACCTCGGGCGACAGGGCCCGGCGCAGCCCGGAGGCCAGCGCGGCGGTCTTGATGACGCTCTCGCGCAGCAGGATGTCGGCGAACATCGGTGCCGGCACGATCCGGGCGGGCACCTGCGGACCGCGGTTGCGGTGCAGGTCGGTGATGAGGTACTCACGGTCGTCGACGACCGCGACCGGCACCCGGTCGGGCAGGTTGGACGACGCGACCGACAGGGCGGCCTGCCGCTTGAGCGCC
>NZ_JBMCZA010000149.1:29212-29667 GCF_048654705.1 Nocardioides sp. CPCC 206348 | reverse complement strand
ACCCTGCGCAACGACTGGTTCAGGTTCCAGGCAACCCACGCAAGGGCCACCAGGGCGACAAGGGTCGCCACGGCCAGCCAGACGGGTACGGCAAGCTCGTTGGTCACGACGGACAAGCCTACTTGCCACGGATCAGCCGGCGGACCCGCTCCCACCGTTGTTTCACGGCAGCCTCGGCTCCCAGCTCGGTCGGGCGGTAGTAGCGCGCGTCACCGATCACGTCCGGGGCGTACTGCTGCTCGGCCACCCCGAACGGCGCGTCGTGGCTGTACTTGTAGCCCTTCCCGTGGCCCAGGCGCTCCGCCCCGGCGTAGTGGGCGTCGCGAAGATGAGGCGGTACGGCGCCGATCCTGCCTCGCCGCACGTCGCTGATCGCCTCGTCGACCGCCACGATCACCGCATTCGACTTCGGGGCGACCGCGAGCGCGATGACCGCCTGGGCGAGGTTCAGCCGC
>NZ_JBMCZA010000149.1:28802-29148 GCF_048654705.1 Nocardioides sp. CPCC 206348 | reverse complement strand
AGGATGATCAGCCGCCGGGCGATGAACCGCGGGTCCTCGCCCGCCTCCATCATCCGCGCGAGGTAATGCAGCGCCGCGTCCGCGTCCGAGCCGCGAATCGACTTGATGAACGCGCTGATCACGTCGTAGTGCTGGTCGCCGTCACGGTCGTAGCGCACGGCCGCCTGGTCGGCGGCCGTCTCGGCCGTGGCCAGGTCGATGGTGATCATGTCGCCGGTGGTCGAGGTGCGAGCGCCGGCGAGCCTCGAGACCGCGGCACCCGCAGCAGCCTCCAGGTAGGTCAACGACCGTCGAGCGTCTCCGCCGGCCAGCCGGACGATGTGGGCGCGGGCGTCGTCGTCGAGGA
>NZ_JBMCZA010000149.1:6678-28746 GCF_048654705.1 Nocardioides sp. CPCC 206348 | reverse complement strand
TCGGTCAAGGGCTGGAGCCGTAGCAGCAGGCTGCGCGAGAGCAGCGGCGAGATCACGCTGAACGACGGATTCTCCGTCGTCGCCGCCACCAGGGTCACCCAGCGGTTCTCGACACCCGGCAGCAGGGCGTCCTGCTGGGCCTTGCTGAACCGGTGCACCTCGTCGACGAAGAGGACCGTCTCCTCGCCCGTCGACACCAGGCTCGACCGGGCAGCCGAGATCGCCTCGCGCACTTCCTTGACGCCGGCCGACACCGCCGACACCTCGACGAACCGACGACCCGTCTGCTGGCTGATGATCGAAGCGATCGTGGTCTTGCCGGTGCCCGGTGGTCCCCACAACAACAGGGACAGCGACTGGTCACCCTCAACGAGCTGGCGCAGCGGCGATCCGGGAGCGCGCAGGTGCGCCTGCCCGACCAGCTCGTCCAGGTCGCGGGGCCGCATCCGCACCGCCAGCGGCGCCGCGGCATGGGCCGCGTCCGAGAGCGACCCGCCGGACGTCGTACGACTGCCAGGCACCTCGAACAGACCCGGCTCGCTCACGTGAGCAGCCTACGGCGCCGCGCCGACAGGGGCTCGCGCCCCTGCACGACGCCGTTCAGACCCGCCCGATCGTCTTCTTGTCGAGGTCGAACCACGTGTCGGCGAAGCCGGGCTGCTCGACCAGGTCCGTGCTCGGGCTGGCGCCCGGGTCCGGACGTCCTTCGCGGTCCACACCGAGCAGGCCCGAGGTCAGCGGCTCACGCGGTGCTTCGCCGAGGCGTCCCGGGAAGTGGCAGGCCACCTTGTGCTTCTGGCCGATCTGGAGGAGCGGCGGCTCGTGCCGGGCGCAGATCTCCTGGGCGATCGGGCAACGGGTACGGAAGCGGCAACCCGACGGAGGATCGATCGGGCTGGGGACGTCACCCTCGAGCCGGATCCGCTCGCGTCGGCCACCGGTGGCGGCCTGGCGAACGTCCGGCACCGCGGAGAGCAGGGCCTGCGTGTACGGGTGGTGGGCGTTGTTGTAGATCGACTCGCGGTCACCGATCTCGACGATCTTGCCGAGGTACATCACCGCGACCTCGGGGCAGAAGTGCCGGACCACGGCGAGGTCGTGCGCGATGAAGAGGAACGCGACGCCGAATTCTCGCTGGATGTCCTGGAGCAGGTTCACGACCTGCGCCTGGATCGACACGTCGAGCGCCGACACCGGCTCGTCGGCCACGAGCAGCTTGGGCTGGAGCGTCAGGGAGCGCGCGATGCCGATGCGCTGGCGCTGACCGCCCGAGAACTCGTGCGGGTAGCGGTTGTAGTGCTCGGGGTTGAGGCCCACGATCTCGAGCAGTTCCTGGACCCGGGGAAGGATCTGCTTCTTCGGCAGGATCTTGTGGATCGCCAGGGGCGCACCGATGATCGAGCCGACCGTGTGCCGCGGGTTCAGCGACGTGTACGGGTCCTGGAAGATCATCTGGATGTCGCGACGCAGCGGCTTCAGCTGGCGAGCCTTGGCGTGCGCGATGTCCTCGCCCTCGAAGCGGATCGCCCCGGAGGTCGGCGTGTAGAGGCGGGTGATCAACCGACCTGTCGTGGACTTCCCGCAGCCGGACTCACCCACCAGGCCGAGCGATCCGCCCTCCACCACCTGGAACGAGACGCCGTCGACGGCCTGCACGTGGCCGACGGTGCGCCGCAGCAGCCCGGGCGACTTGACCGGGAAGTACATCCGCAGGTTGTCGACCTCGAGGATCGGCGCAGCTCCCACGGGCGCCACGGCCGCCGCGTGCCCCGCGGCGGTCAACACGTCGGCCACAGCGGCCGGCTCATGGTCGTCCAGCGCGCCGGGCGTGTATTCGTCGTAGCTCATCGGGCACCTTCTGCATTGTCCGCTGCGTTGTCCGCTGCGTTGTCCGCTGCACTGTCAGCAAGGATGTCGTCCACCAGGTCCGGTGCGATCTCGGGGAGCACCTCGGTCTCGTAGATGCTGTCCGGGTCGCTCAGGTGGCACCGCTTGAGGTGCGCACCGCCACGGGTTCCGGCGACCAGCGGCGGCAGCTCCGTACGGCACAGGTCGCCGGGCACCTTGTCGCGGTGCAGGCAGCGCGGGTGGAAGGCGCAGCCGGTCGGCGGGTTGAGCAGGCTGGGCGGACTGCCGGGGATCGGAACCAGTCGCGCGTCGGTGTCACCCGTCACGTCGGGCACGCTGGAGAGCAGTCCCCACGTGTACGGCATCTCCGGGTGCGTGAGGATCTCCTTGCAGGGACCGTGCTCGACCGCGCGCCCGGCGTACATGACCAGGACGTCGTCGGCCATCTCGGCCACCACGCCCAGGTCGTGGGTGATGATCATGACCGCCGAGTTGAACTCGCGCTGGAGGTCCTGGAGCAGGTCGAGGATCTGCGCCTGCACCGTCACGTCGAGCGCGGTGGTCGGCTCGTCGGCGATCAGCAGGCCGGGGTCGTTGATCAGGCCCATCGCGATCATCGCGCGTTGGCGCATGCCGCCCGAGAACTGGTGCGGGTAGTCACTGATCCGCTTGTCCGGGTTGGAGATGCCGACCCGGTCGAGCATCTCGATGGCGCGGGTCCGCGCCTCCTTCTTCGTGACCTGGTTGTGGACGCGGTACGCCTCGATCAGCTGGTTGCCGACCGTGTAGTACGGGTGCATCGCGGACAACGGGTCCTGGAAGATCATCGACACGTCGCGGCCACGCATCTTGCGCATGTCCTCGTTGCTCAGCTCCAGCAGGTCGACACCGTCGAGCAGGATGTGCCCGCTCACGATGGCGCTGCTCCCCCGGTGCAAGCCGAGGATCGTCGAGCTGGAGACCGACTTGCCGGATCCCGATTCACCGACGATGCCGAGAGTTTTTCCCCGCTCGAGGTCGAAGGAAAGGCCGTCGGTCGCCTTGACGATGCCGTCTGCTGTCGGGAAGTGGACCTTGAGGTCCTGGACCGAGAGGTACGGCGTGGGCGCGGTGCTCAATGGAGGCGTCTCCTAGCCGACCCGCACCCGCGGGTCGATGAATGCATAGAGGATGTCGACGATGATGTTGGCCGTGATCACGAAGGCACCGGCGATCAGCACGATCCCGATCAGGACGGGCAGGTCGTAGTTGGTGTTCGCCGAGACTGCGAGCTTGCCGAGACCGTTGAAGTTGAAGATCGACTCGGTGATGATCGCGCCGCCCAGGACGCTGGCGAAGTCGAGACCGGCCATCGTGACCAGTGGGGTCAACGCGGCCCGGAGCGCGTGCTTGAACAGGACCTTCCGCGTGGCGAGCCCCTTGGCCCGCGCGGTGCGGACGTAGTCCTCCGCCTGCGACTCGAGGACGAACGCGCGCGTCATCCGGACGTAGCCGGCCATGTAGAGCATGGCCAGGGTCACCGCCGGGAGCAGCAGGTTCGAGGCCCAGGCGCCGACGCCGCCCTCAGCGATCGAGGTGTACGACGGCAGCGGATAGAGGTCCCACTTGATGGAGATGTACGTCAGCAGGAACGTGCCGATGAAGAACGACGGGAACGCATAGAGGAACAGCGAGGTGCCGACGATGCCGCGATCGAGGAACGATCCCTTGGTCACGGCCGCCAGGACCCCGATCAGGACGCCGAAGAAGATCCAGAGGATCACCGCTGCGAGCGCGATCGAGAAGGTGACGGGCATGGCCTCGCCGACCATCTCGTTGACGGTCTTGATGCTGTAGGTCGAGTAGCCGAAGCAGGGTGCGTCGCAGTCGACGACGTTCTCGGGAGCTGCCTTGCGGAGCTCGGGGTCAGCGGGGAACTGTCGACCGACCGCGACCCCCTTCACGAAGGAGCCCCACTGCTCGATCGTCGACTTGTCGTAACCGAGGGCCTTGCGGGCCTGCTCGCGCTGGACGGGCGAGCAGTTCTTGCCGCACGCGAACTGGGCCGGGTCGACGGGCGAGGCGAAGAACAGGGTGAACGTCACCAGGCTCATCGCCAGGAGCATCGCAACGCCGACGAAGACTCGGCGGATGACGTAGGCCAGCATGCGGGAATCACCTCAGGGGTCGATGGCGATGGAACGGTGAGGGCCCCGAGGGATGTCTGGGCCACTCCGGCCGCCGGATGGACACGGACTGAGTCAGTCCGGGTCCACCCGGCAGCGCGGTGGTGTGGGTGTACTCAGGAACGAGCACCCGGTGGTGGGTGAGGAGCCACCTGGACCCCTCACCCACCGGGTTGAATCACTTGACGCTGATCAGCCCCAGGTCCGCGAACCCGTTGGAGGCCGGGGTGGTGGCGAAGTTGACCTTCGACCCGTGCACCCAGTTGAACAGCGCGATCTCGAGCGGGACGTACGCGTAGTCCTTACCGAGGACGGCGTCAGCCTTCTGGAGCGCTTCCGTCTGCTCCTCGAGGGTGCCGGCGGCCTGCGCCTCGTCAACGAGCGCGTTGAACTCGTCGCTCTTGTAGTTGCCGTAGTCCTGGTTGTTGGACGACGGCGTGAGGTTGATCCGGCTGTCGAACAGCGGCGCGGTGACCGTCAGTGCCGACGGCCAGTCCGCACCCCAACCGGCCCACGTGACGTCCGAGTCAGCGTTGGGGTCCTGGATGGTCGGGTAGTAGGCGTCGGTCAGCGGGTTGAGCGTCACGTCGAAGCCCGACTTGTCCCACGTCTCCTTCAGCGCAGCAGCCTGCTTGTCAGCAGTCTCCGACGCACCGTCGTACGTGAACTTGAGCTTGTACGGCAGCTTGACGCCGGCGTCCTCAAGGATCTTCTTGGCGGCGTCGGGGTCACCGGCGCCCAGGTCCTTGAACTGCTCGACCGGCTGGTAGCCCGGAACGACCGGGTTCACGATCGAGTCGGCCTTCTTGTAGAACTTCTCGCCACCACCGGCGGTGATCCATGCCTCGACGTTCGTGGCGGTTGCGAGCGCCTCACGGACCTCCAGCGAGAGCCGCTTGGTGTTAGGCACCAGGTAGTCGACGTACGGGGACTCGACGTTCTGGTACCGGTCCTTGAGGGTGACAGCCTTGGCGATGAACTGCGGCAGGACACGCGTACCGGTGACGGCAGCCTGGACCTCTGCGCTGTCCTCGATCAGCAACTGGTTGATGACCTCCGGCGTCTTGCCGATGTCGAAGATGATCTTGTCCGGGTTGGCCTGACGGTTCTCCGGGGAGTCCGTCGAAGCGTCGTACTCCGGGTTGCGAACGAGCGTGCCGCCCTTGTTCTCGTCCCACTTGCCCTCGAGCATGTACGGGCCGTTCGAGAAGATCTCGAAGTTGGAGCCCTCACCCTTGTCGAGGTCCGCGCGGTACGGGTCGAGCATGTGCAACGCCGCGATGGCGAGCGGGAAGTCCGGCCACGCCTTCTTGAAGTTGTACGTGATGGTCTTGCCATCGCAGGTGACGGCCTTGTCGAAGTCCGCCTGGCCCTTGTCGGTGTAGGGGCCCTTGTAGACCGGAGCGCCGTCGGCATCCGTGGGGATGTCGAGGTAGCTCAGGAGGTAGTTCGGGCCACCGGTGATGACGTCGTTGGCGAAGGCACGCGAGGCTCCGTACTTGAAGTCCTCACACGTGATGTCCTTGCCGTCCTGCCAGGTGACGCCGTCCTTGACGGTGAACTTCCACACCTTGCCGCCGTCGCTGGAGGTGCCCGTGTCGGTCGCGAGGTCGGGAACCGGCGTGTTGGCGGTCTCGATGTCGGTCGCGGTCGGGAACGTGACGAGCTGGCGGTAGACGGTGCGACTGAGGTTGCTGATGTCACGGCCGACGTAGACCCGGTGGGGGTCGGTGTGACCCATCGGGCTGGCGAGCAGGTAGGTCAGCGTCCCGCCCTTCGTGGCTTTAGTCGGGTTGGACGAGTCGTCATCGTCGCTGCTTCCACCGCCACAGGCGGCGAGAGAGACCACCAAGGCAGCCGTAGCGGACGCCGCGAGCAGCCGCTTTCGAGTGTTGGCCATGAATTCTCCTTCAGTGTGTACGCGCCTGGCGGCGGCACATTCGGCGGCGACCTGCCGTCGAAGATCTTGGGTTAGCGGTTGGACTTCGGGTCGAGCGCGTCGCGCATGCCGTCGCCCATCAGGTTGAAGCACACGACGATCAGTGCGATCACGAAAGCGGGAGAGAAGAAGTAGACGAAGTCGAACTCTGCGTAGGTGAGCGAGTCGCGCAGCACGTTGCCCAGGGTCGGCGTCGGCGGCTTGATGCTGACGCCGAGATAGCTCAGTGCGGCCTCGGCGGAGATGTAGGCCGGCAGCAGCAGCGTGAACGACACCAGCAGCGGCGCCCAGAGGTTCGGCAGGATCTCCTTGAAGTACATCCGGTACCGCGAGGCGCCGAACAAGGTCGCCGCGTGCACGAACTCGCGCTCCCGGATCGACAGCACCTGTCCCCGGATGAGCCGGGCGATCGGCGGCCAGCCGAAGAGGGCCAGGAAGACGATGCAGTACGTCGCCCAGGCGACATCGCCCTCAGGCACGTGGAAGTTCTTCGTGAGCAGTGCGTACATCGGCGCCGACAGGGCCAGCAGCATCAGCGTCGAGGGGAACGAGAGGGTCAGGTCGATCAGCCGGCCGATGATGCCGTCGGTCAGGCCGCCCGTGAATCCAGCGATGATGCCGAGGACCGTTCCGATGGCCATCGCGAGCAGGCTCGCGATGATCGCGATCGTCAGCGACAGCGTCGTACCGAGCCAGACCCGCGACATCACGTCGCGGCCGGTGCCCGGCTCGACGCCCAGCGGGTGCTTCCAGCTGATGCCGCCGAGCGAACCCTCCGGAAGGGTGAACTCGTTGAGCAGGTCCTGGTGGTAGCTGGTCGGGTCGAGCAGACCGAACTTCACCAGGAACGGCGCCAGGATCCCGCCGATGATGTAGAGCGCCACGATGATGAACGACACCATCGAGAGCTTGTCCTTGCGGAACCGCTCGATCGCGAGTCGTGTCGGTGACTTGCCCTCGACCTTGCCACGATCCATCTCGTCGGGATGACCGGTGGGGTCGGGCAGACTCTCGCTCTCGAGGTTGCTCACCGTGGTGGTCATGTCACCTCTACGTCCGTTGCTCGCCGCCAACGGGACGTCTGTGAGCCGTCCCGTTCAGTGCCGTCCGATGTCGGCACCGCGAGCGACATTAGGTGCTCACGTTGCGCCAAAGCGATAGCGACGCGGTAACGGTTTGGTCTCGACCTACCGGAAAATCCTTCCGGCCCGAACGGTCAGGACTTGGTTTCGTCCTCCGGAGGGGCGTCCACACCGGCTTCCTTGCGCTGCTCGGGCGTGATCGGCGCAGGAGCAGCCGTCAACGGGTCATAGCCGCCACCGGACTTCGGGAACGCGATCACCTCGCGAATCGAGTCCACCTTGGCCAGCATGGCGACGATCCGGTCCATGCCGACAGCGATGCCGCCGTGCGGCGGCGCGCCGAACTTGAACGCGTCGAGCAGGAACCCGAACTTCTCCTGGGCGTCCTCCTCGCTGATGCCCATGACCGAGAAGACGCGCTTCTGGACGTCCTCGCGGTGGATCCGGATCGAGCCACCACCGAGCTCGCTGCCGTTGCAGACGATGTCGTAGGCGTACGCCAGCGCGCTGCCGGGGTCGGTGTCGAAGGTGTCGGCGAACTCGGGCTTCGGCCCGGTGAACGCGTGGTGCACGGCCGTCCAGGCACCGGCGCCGACGGCGACGTCGCCCGAGGCGACAGCGTCGGAGGCCGGCTCGAACATCGGGGCGTCGACCACCCACGTGAACGCGAAGGCGTCCTCGTCGATGAGGTCGCAGCGGCGGCCGATCTCCAGGCGGGCGGCACCCAGGAGCGCGCGGCTGGACTTCGTGGCACCGGCACCGAAGAAGATGCAGTCCCCCGGCTCGGCACCGACGTGGGCGGCGAGCCCGGCCTGCTCCGCCTCGGAGAGGTTCTTGGCCACCGGACCGCCGAGCGAGCCGTCCTCGGTGACGAGCACGTAGGCCAGTCCCTTGGCGCCGCGCTGCTTGGCCCACTCCTGCCACGCGTCGAGCTTCTTGCGGGGCTGGCTGGCGCCACCGGGCATGACCACGGCGCCGACGTACTCGGCCTGGAACACGCGGAAGGTCGTGTCCTTGAAGTAGTCCGTGCAGTCCACGAGCTCGTTGCCCATGCGGAGGTCCGGCTTGTCGGAGCCGAACCGCGCCATCGCGTCGGCGTACGTCATCCGCGGGATGGGTCGCGGGATGTCGTAGCCGATCTGGTCCCACATCGCGGCGAGCACGTCCTCCATGAGGGCGATGACGTCCTCCTGGTCGGCGAAGCTCAGCTCGATGTCGAGCTGGGTGAACTCCGGCTGGCGGTCGGCACGGAAGTCCTCGTCGCGGTAGCAGCGCGCGATCTGGTAGTACCGCTCCAGGCCACCGACCATCAGCAGCTGCTTGAACAGCTGCGGGCTCTGCGGCAGGGCGTACCAGCTGCCCGGCGCGAGACGCGCGGGCACCAGGAAGTCACGCGCGCCCTCGGGCGTCGAGCGGGTCAGGGTGGGCGTCTCCACCTCGACGAAGCCGTGCTGGTCCAGCACGTCGCGGGCGGCCTTGTTGACCTTGCTGCGCAGCCGCAGGGCGTGGGCGGGTCCGCTGCGGCGCAGGTCGAGGTAGCGGTGCTTGAGGCGCACCTCCTCGCCGACGTCGACGTGGTCGCTGATCGGGAAGGGCAGCGGCGCGGCCGGGTTCAGGACCTCGACCTCGGTCGCCACGACCTCGATGGCGCCGGTGGGCAGGTTCGGGTTCTCGTTGCCCTCGATCCGCGCGACGACCTCGCCGGTGACCTTGAGGCAGAACTCGGCGCGAAGGCTGTGCGCGACGGCCTCGTCGCGGATGACGACCTGGACGATGCCGCTGGACTCGCGGAGGTCGATGAAGGCCACACCGCCGTGATCGCGCCGGTTGGCCACCCACCCGGCAAGGGTGACGGTCTGGCCGACGTGCTCGGCGCGGAGGGCGCCGGCGTCCTGGGTGCGGATCACGAGAGTTCCTTTTCGGTGGGTGTGTCGGTGCTGGAGTCGGTGGAGATGGCCACGACCTGCGGGCGCAGGTCCTGGCTCGGAGGTTGCCACGTCGCCGGGTCAGCAGCGACCTGGTTTCCGTTGCGGATGTCCTTGACCTCGTGCGCGACGGTGCCGTCCTCGGCGATCGAGGAGAACCAGACGTACGGGATGCCGCGCCGCTCGGCGTGACGGATCTGCTTGCCGAACTTCGCCGCGGTCGGCGCGACCTCGCAGGGAATCCCCTGCGCACGCAGGGCTGTCGCCGTGGCGTCCGCGTCGGCGCGGGCGTCCTCGTTGGTGAGGGCGACCAGCACGACGCTCGGCACCGAACGGTCCGACGTGAGCAGACCGCGCTGGACGAGGGGCACCAGCACCCGGCTGACGCCGAGGGAGATGCCGACGCCGGGGTACGTCGTACGACCATCGGTGGCCAGGGCGTCGTACCGACCTCCCGAGCAGATCGAGCCGAGCGACTCGTAGCCGTCCAGACGGGTCTCGAAGACCGTGCCGGTGTAGTAGTCGAGGCCGCGTGCGATCGACAGGTCCGCCTCGATCCGGACCGTGGCAGTCGTCAGCGGGGCGCACGCGCGGACCAGCGTCGCGAGCTCGTCGAGGCCCTCGTCGAGGAGCTCGTCCTTGACGCCGAGCGCCCGGACCTCGTCGACGAAGGAGTCGTCGGTGGTGCGGATCGTGGCCAGCGCGAGCGCCTTGTCGGCCTGCTCCTCGGTCACCCCAGCTTCGGCGAGCAGCAGCTCGCGGACCTTCGCGGGGTCGAGCTTGTCGAGCTTGTCGACCAGGCGCATCACCTCGTCGATCCCGTCAGCGGTGATGCCGAGGCCGGCGTAGAAGCCCTGGATCAGCTTGCGGTTGTTGACCTGCAGCCGGAAGCCCGGGAGAAAGCCCAGTCGCGAGAGGGCCTCGAGCATCACCCTTGCGACCTCCACGTCGTGGTGGAAGGGCAGGCCGTCGCGGCCGACGATGTCGATGTCGGCCTGCGTGAACTCCCGGAACCGACCCTCCTGGGGACGCTCGCCCCGCCAGACCTTCTGGATCTGGTAGCGGCGGAACGGGAACTCGAGCTTGCCGGCGTTCTCCAGCACGTAACGCGCGAACGGCACGGTGAGGTCGAAGTGCAGGCCAATGCCGGCGTCGCCCGACTCGTCGTGGAGACGCTTGAGGACATAGACCTCCTTGGAGGTGTCCCCCTTGCGCAGCAACTGGTCCAGGGGCTCGACCGCACGGGTCTCGACGTTGGCGAAGCCGTGCAGCTCGAAGGTGCGCGCCAGCGTCGCGACGACCTCCTGCTCGACGTGCCGCTGCGCAGGCAGGAACTCGGGAAACCCGCTGAGCGGGGTCGGCTTTGCCATGGAAACTACAGCCCTCGGGTCACTCGGCCCGCTGAACCCGAGTCGAGCAGATCCAGCAGGAAGGGGTTGGACGCGCGCTCGCGTCCGATGGTCGTCTGCTCACCGTGACCCGGCAGCACGACGATGTCGTCGGGCAGCGGCAGCACCTTGGCGCTCAGCGAGCGCAGCATGGCGGAGTGGTCGCCGCCGGGTAGGTCTGTGCGACCGATCGAGCCCTGGAACAGCAGGTCTCCGGAGAACATCAGCTCCGAGATGTCCTGGTCGCCGTACGGCGTCCGGAACGTCACCGAACCGGGCGTGTGCCCCGGCGTGTGGTCGACGACGACCTCAAGGCCCGCGAGCTCGAGGGCCGCGCCGTCGGCGAGCTCCTCGACCCGGTCAGGCTCGGTGAACTCGTACTTGCCGCCCAGCATCATCGCCGCGGTCTCCCGGGACATGCCCGCCATGGGGTTGGCCAGCAGGTGCCGGTCGTCGGGGTGGATCCAGGCCGTCGCGTCGTACGCACCGGCGACCGGCGTGACCGACCACATGTGGTCGATGTGTCCGTGGGTCAGCAGCACCGCCACCGGCTTGAGGTTGTGCTCACGGACCACGTCCGCGACACCGCTCGCGGCGTCCTTGCCGGGGTCGATCACGATGCACTCGGAACCCGCTCCGGTGGCCGCGACATAGCAATTGGTGCCCCACGGTCCAGCGGGGAAGGCAGCGATGAGCACCGACCCAGCCTATCGGCCTGAGGGTTCGGCACTAGCATGGCCCACTGTGACTACCTCCGACTGGGGCCGCGTCGCTGACGACGGCACCGTCTATGTGAAGACATCCGATGGCGAACGTGCGGTCGGGCAGGTCCCCGACGTGCCTCCCGAGGAAGCCCTGGCCTTCTACACGAAGCGCTACGACGCGATCGCGCTCGAAGTGGAGCTGCTCCACAAGAGGGTGGTCTCGGGGGTCCTGTCCCCCGAGGAGGCCGTCTCCTCCGTGAAGCTCGTGCGCGACCAGCTCGCCGACATCCATGCGGTGGGCGACCTGGCCGTCCTCGGGCGCAAGCTCGACGAACTCGGCCCGGTCATCGCCATCCAGCGCGAGGCGCGCAAGGCCGTCAAGGCGCAGAAGGCCGCCGAGGCCCGCGAGCAGAAGGAGAAGCTCGCCCTCGAGGCCGAGAAGATCGCGAGCGGCCGCGACTGGCGCAACGGCGCCAACCGGCTGCGCGAGCTGCTCGACCAGTGGAAGCAGCTCCCGCGCATCGACAAGGCTGCCGACGACGCACTCTGGAAGCGCTTCTCGACCGCCCGGTCGGCGTACACGAAGGCCCGCAAGGGGCACTTCGCCGAGCAGGACGAGAAGCGCGAAGGCGCACGCATCGTCAAGGAGCGCCTGGTCGCGGAGGCCGAGGCCCTGGCGGATTCCACCGACTGGGGTCCGACGTCGGGCAAGTACCGCGACCTGATGCGCGACTGGAAGGCTGCCGGCCCGGCGCCCAAGAACGTCGACGACAAGCTCTGGCAGCGCTTCCGGGGCGCGCAGGATGCGTTCTTCGGTGCCCGCGACGCCGCGAACGCCGCCCTCGACACCGAGTTCGCCGCCAATGCCGAGGTCAAGGAAGGCTTGATCGTCGAGGCTGAGGCCGTCCTCGGGCCCCTCGCCGAGACCGGCGACGTCGTGGCCGCCAAGGCCGCCTTCCGCCTCGTCGCCGATCGCTGGGACGAGGCCGGCAAGGTGCCGCGCGACCGGATCAAGGACCTCGAAGGACGGATGCGCGCCGTCGAGCAGACCATCCGCAAGGCCGAGGACGACCAGTGGCGCAAGTCCGACCCCGAGAAGTCGGCCCGCGCCGACGACATGGTGTCCAAGCTCGAAGCCGCCATCGCCGAAGCCGAAGCCAAGCTCGAAGCGGCCCGCGCCAAGGGTGACGCCAAGAAGATCCGCGACCTCGAAGAGAACCTCGAAGGGCGCCGGTCGTTCCTGGACATGGCGAAGAAGGCCTCGGCCGACTACCGCTGATGGGGCGCTGCAGGAATACCCGCTGAGGCGGGTATTCCTGCACTCCTTGGCCGTTGCAACGGTCGGCAAGCGCAAGAAACAGTCAGGGAGTCCGGTGCCCGGCACATCATGAGGCCGTACGACGCGCACGGGCCGTCGACACTGACGCGATGAGCCGCCGAACACGGGCCTCCAGCACCTGGGGGTCAGCGAGGTCGGCCCAGGTGATGCGCAGGCAGCGCCATCCAGTGAGCTCGGCGATCTTTTCTTCGCGGCGCTTCTCCCTCAGGACAGCGTCAGCAGGCGTCTCCCCCGGGCGCAGGTACTGCTCGTACTTCACCCGACCGTCGAACTCGATCCAGATCCCGTGATCCGGAAGCGCGAAGTCGAGGCGTGCGACGAGTACCGAGCCGTCGTACACCTCGAACTGCGGAATCGGCTTGGGCAAACTCCGTGCGAAGAAGAAGTACGACGTGCGGGACTCGCCGACTGACTCGATCCGGGGATCTGCCAGACGAAGCACAGTGTCGGTCGTGAGCGAGTATGGCCAGTGGTCCATCGACGCCTCGTAGCGGGCCACCAGGTCGGATGCCTTGAACTCGCCTCGATGCAGGAAGTGGTTGGCAACCACCAGCCCCGCCTCTGCACAGCCCAGGATCGTCGCCTCCAGCGTTGCGCGTACAGCCGACATGACGAGTAGCCCGTGCGTCTCGACCACATCCTGCGGGAGGAGCTTGCCGCAGTGTCTCTGGATGCCCGCTTCCCTTCGACCTGCGAATCCGTCCTCGCGGGTCACGTGCACCTCGCTCAGGTCGAACCCCCAGACGGGACCGTCGTGAAAGGGAACGGCAGACACGTGGCTGAGGATCACGCCAGTCCTCGCCTGCAGGTACACCGCTCGGCACCTCACTGCATAACGCTGTTCGTCTGTCATCGCTCGCCAAAGCTCGCCAACAACGTAGGCGCCGCGACGCGGCCGGTCCAGAACACCAGCTCGGACCTGTCGCGCCAGGGATCGGTCAGACTGGCCGCCGCGGGCGATCAGGTCACGGCGTAGACCGATGGGAAGGAGTCGCGGGTCATCCGGCGGAAGGATCATGCGATGCACGGTTCCCGGGTCCGGCCCGAATCAGGCGTCCACCTTTGAGCCTGTGGACAACGCCCGCAGCGTCACACTTCCTGACCTTTGCTGGCACTCCTTGACCGTTGCAACAGGCAGGAAGCGCAGGAATCCCCGCTGAAGCGGGTACTCCTGCAGCGCGACCTACTGAGTGACGCGGTACGCGTCGAACACACCGGGGACGGTACGCACGTTGTTCAGGACCGTGTCGAGGTGCTTGGCGTCGGCCATCTCGAACGTGAAGCGGGACTTGGCGACCCGGTCGCGGGAGGTGGTGAGGTTGGCGGACAGGATGTTCACGTGGGCGTCCGAGAGCGCCATGGTGATGTCGGACAGCAGGCGCGAGCGGTCGAGCGCTTCGACCTGGATGTTGACCAGGAAGGTCGACTGGCCGGTCGGGGCCCACTCGACGTCGACGACCTTCTCGGGCTGGCCGAGGAGGTCGCTGGCGTTGGTGCAGTCCTTGCGGTGCACCGAGACTCCCCCGCCCTTGGTGACGAAGCCGAGGATCGAGTCGGGCGGCACCGGGGTGCAGCACTTCGCCAGCTTCACCCAGACGTCGGGCGCTCCGGTGACCATGACGCCGGCGTCGCCGCTGGCCGGACGGCGCGAGCGGCTGCGGCCGGTGATCGTGACGGCCTCGGCGAGGTCCTCCTGGGCGCCCTCGTCGCCGCCGTGCAGCTCGATGACGCGGCGGACGACTGCCTGGGCGCTGAGGTTGCTCTCCCCCACCGCGGCGTAGAGCGCTGTCACGTCGGCGAGGCGGAAGGCATCGGCGACCAGCGACAGCGAGTCGTGCGTCAGCAGGCGCTTGAGGGGCAGGCCCTCCTTGCGCATCAGCTTGCCGATCTCGTCCTTGCCGCGCTCGATCGCCTCTTCGCGGCGCTCCTTCGTGAACCACTGGCGGATCTTGGAGCGGGCGCGCGGCGAGCGTACGAAGTTCAGCCAGTCGCGCGACGGTCCGGCACCTTCGGCCTTGGACGTGAAGACCTCGATCACGTCGCCGTTCTCGAGCGTCGACTCGAGCGGCACCAGGCGGCCGTTGACCCGCGCGCCGATGGTGCGGTGGCCGACCTCGGTGTGGACCGCGTACGCGAAGTCGACGGGCGTCGCCCCCGAGGGCAGCGCGATGACGTCACCGCGCGGGGTGAAGACGTACGTCTCGGTCTGGTTGATCTCGAAGCGCAACGACTCCAGGAACTCGCCCGGGTCCTCGACCTCGCTCTGCCAGTCGAGGAGCTGGCGCACCCAGGACATGTCGTCCATGTCGCCGCGCTTGTCGGTGTCGGTGCCGGTGCGGCCGTCTTCCTTGTACTTCCAGTGGGCCGCGACGCCGTACTCGGCGCGACGGTGCTGGGCGAACGTGCGGATCTGCATCTCGACGGGCTTTCCCGCGGGACCGATGACCGTCGTGTGCAGCGACTGGTACATGTTGAACTTCGGCATCGCGACGTAGTCCTTGAACCGCCCGAGCACGGGGTTCCACCGCGAGTGCAGGACGCCCAGGACGCCGTAGCAGTCGCGGTCCTCCTCGACGAGGATGCGGATGCCGACCAGGTCGTAGATGTCGGAGAAGTCGCGGCCGCCGACGATCATCTTCTGGTAGATCGAGTAGTAGTGCTTCGGTCGCCCGGTGACGGTCGCCTTGATCTTCGCCTCGCGCAAGTCCTTCTCGACCTGGGTGATCACCTCGGCGAGGAACGAGTCGCGCGACGGTGCGCGTTCGGCGACCAGGCGCACGATCTCGTCGTAGATCTTGGGGTGGAGCGTCGCGAAGGCGAGGTCCTCCAGCTCCCACTTGATGGTGTTCATGCCGAGCCGGTGGGCCAGCGGCGCGTAGATGTCGAGCGTTTCGCGGGCCGTGCGCTCCTGGCTCTTCTGCGGCACGAAACGCAGCGTGCGCATGTTGTGCAGGCGGTCCGCCAGCTTGATGACCAGCACCCGGATGTCGCGCGACATCGCGACGATCATCTTGCGGATGGTCTCGGCCTGGGCGCTGTCGCCGTAGACGACCTTGTCGAGCTTCGTGACCCCGTCGACGAGGACCGCCACCTCGTCGCCGAAGTCGCGACGACACTCCTCCAGCGTGTACGGCGTGTCCTCGACAGTGTCGTGCAGCAACGCAGCGACGAGCGTCGGCTCCGTCATGCCGATCCCGGCGAGGATCGTCGTGACGGCCAGCGGGTGGGTGATGTACGGGTCCCCGCTCTTGCGCTTCTGCTCCGCGTGCAGGCGCTCGGCAGTGACGTAGGCACGTTCGAGCAGCGCCAGGTCGGCCTTGGGGTGATTGGTCCGCACCGCGCGGAACAGCGGCTCCAGGACGGGGTTGGAACCCTGGTTGCGGCTTCCCATGCGGGCCAGCCGCGCCCGCATGCTGCGTGCAGTGGCGGCCGGTTCGACGACGACCGAAGCAGGCGCGGCCGGGTCGACGGGCGCAGCGTCGTCACGCGGTTCAACGCGTGCGGGTGTGCGCTCCTCGGTCATTCGTCCAGTGTATGGGTCTCAGACGGCCAGCAGTGCCGTCACGGGGACGCTCCCGAGCTGCGCCCGGCCAGCCAGGAAACCCAGTTCCATCAGCACGGCCAGGCCGACGGCCTGCGCCCCGCACGCGGACACGAGCTCGCACGTCGCGCGTGCGGTCCCGCCGGTGGCCAGGACGTCGTCGATGAGCAGCACCCGGTCACCCGGTGCCAGGGCGTCCTGGTGCAGCTGGAGTACGGCGGCGCCGTACTCCAGCTCGTAGGAGACCTCGTGCGTGGCAGCCGGCAGCTTGCCCGGCTTGCGTACGGGCACGAAGCCGACGCCGAGTGCCAGCGCCACAGGGGCGGCGAGGATGAATCCCCGAGCCTCCATGCCGACGACCTTGTCGACGACCGGCCGGCCATCGGCGCCACGGCCAGCCGCAGCCAGGCCGGCGACGACAGCGGCAAAGCCCTCGGGGTCGGCCAGCAGCGGCGTGATGTCCTTGAACAGGATCCCCGGTTCGGGGAAGTCCGGGACGTCGCGCACCAGCCGGGTCAATGCCTCCGCTGCGCGCGCGCCCGCGTCCTCCCCCACCGGGGCCCTACTTCTTGCCGCGCTTGGAGCGCGACTGGCGGACCGGCTGCTTGCGTCCGGCGCTGCCGCTCTCGGAGACCGGACGCGTCGGGGTGGGGACGGTGCGTCCCTTGCCGACGGCACCCTGGACCTGCTGGCGGGACGCTCGCGGCGTCTCCTCCGGCTGCTCGTCCTCGCGGAGCTCGTCGGGCTCCTCGAGCCCCTCGGCGTTGCTGACCGCGCGGCCAGCGACGACTGCCGTGTCCTCCTTGAAGACGGGCACGGCGGCGTACTTGTCGGCCAGGGCACGCTGCTTGGCCTTCGCGCGACGGGCCTGCAGCTGGACCTCGGTCTCCTGCATCTTCAGGTGCACCAGCACGCGGGGCGCGAGCATCACCGAGGAGTAGACACCGATCGCCATGCCGACGAACTGGGCCAGCGCCAGGTCCTGGAGCGAGCTCGCACCCAGCTGGACCGCACTGACGTAAAGGATCGCGCCGATCGGGATGAGCGCCACGATCGAGGTGTTGATCGAGCGCACCAGGGTCTGGTTGACCGCGAGGTTCGCCGCGTCGGAGTACGACTGCGTCTTCTTGCGGAGCTGGTGGGTGTTCTCCTTGATCTTGTCGAACACCACGACCGTGTCGTAGAGCGAGAAGCCGAGGATCGCGAGCACACCGGTGACCGCCGCGGGCGTCACCTGGAAGCCGGACAGCGCGTAGACGCCGACCGTCAGAACCACGTCGTGGACCAGCGCGAGGAAGGCCGCGACGGACATCCGCCACTCACGGAAGTACGCCCAGATGAACAGCACCACGAGGACCAGGAAGATCACGACGCCGATCGCAGCGCGCTTGGCGACCTCCTTGCCCCAGCTGGGACCGATGTCCTGGATGGAGAGGTCACCCTCGGTGACGGTGGGGTACTTGTCGTGGATGAGCTCCGAGATCTCGGTGCGCTGCTGCTCGCTGAGGTTCTCGACCTGGACGGTCAGTGCCGAGTTGCCCTCGGTGGTGACGGTCGGGTTCTCGGCGTTCTCGATACCGGAGCCGGCGACCGCCTCCTGCAGCGCGTCGGCCGCGTCCTGAGTCGCGTTGCCGGATCCCACGGGGACCGACAGCGTCGTACCGCCGGTGAACTCGACACCCATGTTGAGGGGCTTGAGGAACAGCACGGCCACGGCGACGCCCACCAGGACGATCGAGACGCCGTACCAGAGCCAGGGCTTGGCGACGAAGTTGAAGGACTTGCGACCCTGGTAGAGGTCGTTGCCCAGTCGGGACATCTTGCCCATCAGGCCTTACCCCCCACGGTCGCAACCTTGCGGTCGGGCGTGACATCCATACCGAGCGTCTCCTTGCTGAGACCCGACAGCTTGTGTCCGGAGTTGAACAACTTGAACTGGGCGAGCCAGGACACCAGCGGCTTGGTGAACCAGAAGAGCACCGCGAGGTCGATCAACGTGGTCAGGCCCAGCGCGAAGCCGAAGCCCTTCACGGCGCCGGTGGCGAAGACGTAGAGCACGAAGGCGGACAGCAGCTGCACCGTGTTGGCCGCGACGCGGGTGACGCGCGCACGCGCCCAACCGGTCTCGACGGCGACCCGCATCGACTTGCCCTCACGCATCTCGTCACGGATGCGTTCGAAGAAGATGACGAACGAGTCCGCGGTGATGCCGACGGCGATGATCAGGCCGGCGATGCCGGGCAGGGTGAGCGTGAAGCCGGCCGTCTCGCTGAGCAGCAGCACCATGGCGTAGGTGACGCCGGCTGCGACGAAGAGCGAGCTCACGACCACCAGGCCGAGGCCGCGGTAGTAGAAGAGGCAGTAGAGCATCACCAGCGCGAGGCCGATGGCCCCGGCGAGCATGCCTGCGTTGAGCTGGTTGCCGGCGAGGGAGGGCCCGATCTCCTCGACCGAGGTCTGCTCGTCGTCGAAGAGGATCGGCAGTGCGCCGAACTTCAGGCTGTTGGCCAGGTCGAGCGCGCTCTGCTCGGTGAAGTTGCCCTCGATCTGCGAGCGGCCGTCGGTGATGACGCTGTTCATGACCGGGTCGGTCAGCACGAGGCCGTCGAGGACGACAGCGAACTGCTCGTCGGTACCGGCGAACGCACGGGAGACAGCTTCGAAGTCGGTCGAAGCACCAGCGGAGCCCTTCGGCAACGCCTTGTCCTTGTCGTTGCCCATCTCGATGGCCACGACCCAGCGGACGGCGCCCTGGGGCGTCTGCGCGCTGGCGTCTTCGAGCTCGGTGCCCTCGACGACCGAGCGGCCGAGGAGGTACTTGATGGACTGGCCGTCCTCCGGCTCCTTGCAGGCGACGAGCGGCTCGTCCCAGACGTCCGGCAGGTCCGCAGGCTTGCCGTCGAGCGTGAGCAGGACACCCTTGGTGTCGCAGGTGTAGTTGTTGTACGCCGCGATCGCATCCGCGTCGGGCGCACGGGACCAGGCGATGTCGTCCTTGACGGTCCACTTCTCACCGTCACCACCCGGGTCGGTCGCGGTAGGAGCGGTCGGAGTCGCGCTCGGGTCGGCAGAGGGGTCCGCGCTGGGGTCCACGGTCGGGTCGGCCGTTCCGGTCGCCGTGTCGGTGGCGGTCGGAGTCGGGGTCGGCTCCTCGTCGGCGCCCAGGGAAAGGGGCGCACGGCCCAGACCGCCGGGGAGGCCGCTGGCCTGCGCACACGGGCCGCTCTGGTTGCGCTCGGAACACGCAACGAGGCGGAACCGGAGCTGTGCCTGCCGCTTGACGGTCTCCTCGAGCTGCGCCCGGTCGGTCGTCTTGCCGGGGACCTCGACGACGATGTTCCTGCCGCCCTGGGTGGTCACGGCTGCTTCGGCGACACCGGAGCCGTTGACGCGCTGGTCGATGATCCGGCGAGCCTCTTCGAGGTTCTCGCTGCTCGGTGCCTTCTCGGCGGTCAGCGTGATCCGGGTACCGCCCTGGAGGTCGAGACCCAGGGTGGGCTTCCAGCTCCCGGCAAGGGCGACCAGTCCGTAACAGACGGCCAGGCCGAGGAAGAAGATGATCAGGGTGCGTCCGGGGCGTGGGCGGCGGGCGGCCATGTCAGCGGTCCTCGGTGTCGGTGGGTACGGCGTCGTCGGCCGTCTCGGCCTCGTCGGCGTCATCGGTCTGGTCGGTCTGGTCGGTGTCGTCCACGGTGTCCACCCGCAGTGAGGCAACCGCTCCCCGCACGATGTGGATGACCACGCCGGGCGCGATCTCCACCTCGAGGTGGTCGTCGGCAGCACCGACGATGGTCGCGAAGACACCGGATGTCAGCAGGACGTCGTCACCGACGGACAGCGCTGCGTGGAGCGCACTGACCTCTCGCTGACGTCGCGCGGCAGGACGGATGATCAGCAGCCAGAAGACCACCGCAATCGCGGCAATCCACAGCCAGGGGTAGAGCTCCTTCACCGACAAACCTCTCCAGCACGCGCGGGTAAGCCACCGCTCAGGACGAGTGGAGGCGGGCCGACGGGCAAGTGTAGCCACGGACCCATGGCCACCGAGGATCGGTGGCGCACCCGCGCGCCCTGCGGCCGGGCAGCGACTCGGTCAGTCCTCGAACAGGGTCGGCACTGCGGTGTCCGGCGTCGCCGCCGGTGGGGTCAGGCCCAGGTGGATCCACGCCGCGGGCGTGGCGATCCGGCCGCGCGGCGTGCGGGCCAGGAAGCCGTTGCGCACCAGGAAGGGCTCGGCCACCTCTTCCACCGTCTCCCGCTCCTCGCCGACTGCGACGGCGAGGGTCGAGACGCCGACCGGTCCCCCGCCGAAGCGGCGGCACAAGACGTCCAGGACGCCCCGGTCGAGCCGGTCGAGTCCGAGCGAGTCCACTTCGTACAGGTCGAGCGCGGCCTGGGCGACCTCGTGCGTGACCACGCCGTCGGCGCGGACCTGGGCGAAGTCGCGCACCCGGCGCAGCAGGCGGTTGGCGATCCGGGGTGTGCCGCGCGAGCGGCCGGCGATCTCGGATGAACCCTCCGCCGTCAGCTCGACCCCCAGCAGGCCGGCCGAGCGATGGACGATGAGGTCGAGGTCGTGCGCCTCGTAGAACTCCAGGTGCGCCGTGAAGCCGAACCGGTCACGCAGCGGGCCGGGCAGGAGTCCTGCACGGGTGGTGGCGCCGACCAGCGTGAACGGCGGGATCTCGAGCGGGATCGCCGTGGCGCCCGGCCCCTTGCCGATCACCACGTCGACGCGGAAGTCCTCCATCGCGAGATAGAGCATCTCTTCGGCCGGTCGTGACATCCGGTGGATCTCGTCGACGAAGAGGACGTCGCCCTCGTTGAGGCCCGAGAGGATGGCGGCCAGGTCGCCGGCGTGGGTGATCGCGGGACCGCTGGTGATGCGCAGCGGTGAGTTCATCTCGTGGGCGATGATCATGGCGAGGGTGGTCTTGCCGAGGCCCGGTGGTCCGGACAGGAGCACGTGGTCGGGCGCCCTCCCCCGCTGCCGGGCCGCCTCGAGCACCAGGCCCAGCTGGTCGCGGACCCGCACCTGCCCGACGACCTCGTCGAGGCTGCGGGGACGCAACGCGGCCTCGACGGCCCGTTCGTCGCCCTCTGCCTCGGCAGCGGTCAGCGACCGGAGGTGAACGTCTTCGGCAGCCTCGAGCTCGTCTTCGTGGAAGGGCATCGCGTCAGGCCTTCGACAGCGAACGGAGGGCGGCCCGCAGCAGGGCACCGACATCCGGGGTCAGATCGGTCCCGGCCTGGTCGGCGACGGCGTCGACCGCCTTCTCGGCGTCGCGGGTGTTGTAACCGAGGCCGATCAGGCCCTGGTGGACCTGGTCGCGCCACGGAGCCGCGCCGGTCGTCGTACTGCCTCCGGCGGAGCCGGTCGGCGCGCCGATCCGGTCCTTCAGCTCCAGGATGATGCGCTGGGCACCCTTCTGGCCGATGCCGGGCACCTTGGTCAGGGTCTTGACGTCCTCGGTCGCGATGGCGGTGCGGACGCCGTCCGGGGAGAGCACGGCGATGATCGACTGCGCCACCTTCGGCCCGACGCCCGATGCCGTCTGGACCAGCTCGAAGATCGTCTTCTCGTCCTCGTCGGCGAAGCCGTAGAGGGTCAGCGAGTCCTCGCGGACGATCATGCTCGTCGGCAGCAGTGCCTGGCGCCCGGTGCGCAGCTGGGCGAGGGTGCCCGGCGTGCACATCAGCTCGAGGCCGATGCCACCGACCTCGACCACGGCACTGGACAGGGTCAGGGCGGCAACATTGCCCCGGACGAACGCGATCATCGGACTCCTCCTGCAGCAGGGCGGCTCTGGCGGGCACCGGCGGCGGCCACAGCCGCCTCGAGCCGGGCCTGGCTGCCTCCTCGCCAGATGTGGGTGATGGCCAGCGCGAGCGCGTCGGCGGCATCAGCGGGCTTGGGCAACGCGTCGAGGCGAAGGATCCGGGTCACCATCGCACCGACCTGGGCCTTGTCGGCCCGACCGTTGCCGGAGACGGCTGCCTTGACCTCACTGGGCGTGTGCAGCGCGACCGGCAGCCCGCGCCGGGCCGCGCAGACCATGGCGATGCCGGCGGCCTGGGCGGTGCCCATGATCGTGCTGACGTCGGATCGGGCGAAGATCCGCTCGATCGCGACAGCG
>NZ_JBMCZA010000149.1:6299-6668 GCF_048654705.1 Nocardioides sp. CPCC 206348 | reverse complement strand
CTGCGACGACGTACGGATCACGCCGACGTCGACCAGCGACAGCGGCCGGCCCACGGAGCCCTCGACCACGCCCATGCCGCAGCGGGTCAGCCCCGGGTCGATCCCGAGCACGCGCACGTCATCACCTCTCGTCCGAACAAGTGTTCGGACCCAACGCTAACCGGGCGCGTCGAAGTTGTGGCGATGACACGCCCAACTCATGCGTCGATGGACTCGAGCACGTCGTCGGGGATGTCGGCGTTGGAGAAGACGTTCTGCACGTCGTCGAGGTCGTCGAGCACGTCGACCAGCTTGAACACCTTGCCGGCGGCGTCGGGGTCCGCGACGGGAATGTCCATCGACGCGACGAACAGCACGTCGGCCGACTCG
>NZ_JBMCZA010000149.1:3898-6289 GCF_048654705.1 Nocardioides sp. CPCC 206348 | reverse complement strand
ACGTTCTGCACGTCGTCGAGGTCGTCGAGCACGTCGACGAGCTTGAACACCTTGCCGGCGGCGTCGGGGTCCGCAACGGGAATGTCCATCGACGCGACGAACAGCACGTCCGCCGACTCATAGTCGATACCGGCGTCCTGGAGCGCCGTACGGACGGCGACGACGTCGCTGGCCTCGGACTGGATCTCGAAGCTCTCACCGTGGTCGTTGACGTCCTCGGCACCGGCGTCGAGGGTCGCCTCGAGCACGTCGTCCTCGGAGACCGACTTGCCTTCCTGGTCCTTCGCGACGACGACGACGCCCTTGCGGGTGAACAGCCGCGAGACGGAGCCGGGGTCAGCCATGGTGCCGCCGTTGCGGGTGACCGCCGTGCGGACCTCCATCGCGGCGCGGTTCTTGTTGTCGGTCAGGCACTCGACGAGGAGGGCCACGCCCTGGGGCCCGTAGACCTCGTACATGATCGTCTCGTAGTTGACGCCGGTGCCTTCGAGGCCGCCGCCGCGCTTGACCGCCGAGTCGATGTTCTTGTTCGGGACCGACTGCTTCTTGGCCTTCTGGACGGCGTCGAACAGGGTCGGGTTGCCCGTGAGGTCGGGCCCACCCATCTTTGCCGCGATCTCGATGTTCTTGATCAGCTTGGCAAACAGCTTGCCGCGCTTGGCGTCGATGGCCGCCTTCTTGTGCTTCGTGGTTGCCCACTTGGAATGGCCCGACATTTCCGTCCCTCTTCCAGCTCTCTCTGCGAAACGACAACAGCGACTGAGTCTAGCCCTGCACCAGGTCGAGGAAGAGTCGGTGCACCCGACCGTCCCCGTCGACCTCGGGATGGAACGACGTCGCCATCAGGTGTCCCTGTCGTACGGCGACCGGGTGGCCGTGTGCCTCCGCGAGGACTTCGACGTCCGGGCCGGTCTGCTCCACCCACGGCGCGCGGATGAACACGGCGTGCACCGGCGCCGGGAGCCCGGCGAAGTCGAGGTCGGCCTCGAAGGAGTCGACCTGGCGTCCGAAGGCGTTGCGGCGAACGGTGACGTCCAGCCCGCCGATCGTCTCCTGGTCAGCCGTCCCGCCCTCGATCCGGTCGGCCAGCAGGATCATCCCCGCGCAGGTGCCGAAGGTCGGCATGCCGGCCTCGACCCGCTCACGAATGGGGTCGAGCAGCTCGAAGGTGCGGGCGAGCTTCGCCATCGTGGTCGACTCCCCACCCGGCAGCACGAGACCGTCGCACTGGTCGAGCTCCCGGGGGCGTCGTACGGGGAACGCGGCGGCCCCCAGGGCGGTCAGGGCCTGGAGGTGTTCCCGGACGTCGCCCTGGAGGGCGAAGACTCCGATCGCTGGCACGCCGGAAGCCTAGTGCGGCACCGCCGGGACACCTTCGCGGGGGCGTTGGCCCCCGGCGGTCCGGATCGCCGCCGGCGTCAGGCAGCCGAGCACGAGCACGGCCCACCACCACGTCGGCACCGCCGGTTCGATGGTGACCTCCAGCATTCCGTCTTCGTCCGGGTCGCGTACGACGACGGTGCCGACCTCACCCGCGGACAGCGGAGCGCTCTCGCCACCGTGGGTGGAGAGCCTGACGGGCAACAGCCCGGTGCCGACATAGGTGGCACGCGCCGCGGTCCCGTCGGGGGCGAAGGCGATCCGCTGGGCGCCGATCAGCGGCTGGTACACCGCCACGGCAATGCTGACGACGGTCGAGGCGAGCATCATCGTGACGGGGAGTCGCCAGGTCGGCCCGACCGCTGCCCGTGCAACCACGACGACGGCCAGGCCACCCAGGAGGACCGGTGCGGAGACCACCAGCCAGCCCACGCCCCACCACGTCATCCGGACCTCGCCCACCACGTCCGCGGCCGTCAGCCGCCAGGGGTCCGGGCCCGGGATGTCGCCCTTGGTGGTGAACGACCCGTCGTCGTACGTCGCGAGCACGCGGTGGCTGTAGAGCGCGTCGCTCCCGGGTGGGTGGAAGGTGATGAAGTCGCCCTCCTCGAGGGTGGCGGTGTCGACGGGCGCAATCCACAGCAGTGAGCCGACCGGTGCGGCCGTTCCCATCGACGGCGACTCGACGTGCACCCAGCGGCCGCCGTCGATACGCCACGAAACCAGCAGCACCAGGACGGCAGTCACAGCGACGGCAGCGGCGATGCGCGCCCACCTGGTCGCGCTCATCCGAGCAGCACTGCCGTGGTCCACGCGAACAACAGGCGCCAGCTGCTTCCCGACAGGCTGGCCCGGTGGCCCAGCGCCGTGACCAGCTCCAGGCCCGCGACATCGGTGTCGTACCCCGCCGGGACACGGGAGTACGACGTGGTGAGGACGTGGCTCGCTCCCCCAGCAGGCGCGGCAGCCGGGCTGGCAGGCAACCAGCCAGAACTCGTCAGAGAAGCGAGT
>NZ_JBMCZA010000149.1:3776-3888 GCF_048654705.1 Nocardioides sp. CPCC 206348 | reverse complement strand
CGACGGCAGCGGCGATGCGCGCCCACCTGGCTGCGCTCATCCGAGCAGCACCGCCGTGGTCCACTCGAACAGCAGGCGCCAACTGCTTCCCGACAGGCTGGCCCGGTGGCCG
>NZ_JBMCZA010000149.1:3224-3766 GCF_048654705.1 Nocardioides sp. CPCC 206348 | reverse complement strand
AGGCCCGCGACATCGGTGTCGTACCCCGCCGGGACACGAGAGTACGACGTGGTGAGGACGTGGCTCGCTCCCCCTGCAGGTGCGGCAGCCGGGCTGGCTGGCAGCCAGCCAGAACTCGTCAGGGAAGCGAGCGCCGTCGGCGTGAACGCTGTGGTCGCACCGAGGGTCCACCCGAGGCGGACGTGCGCGCAGGGGTTGCCACCGGTCACGTAGGCGATCGCGGTCGCGAAGGTCGCCGTACGACCCTCAGCGAGCATCCACACGTGTTGGGCCCCGCTCAGGGCAGAGACGTACGCCGTTGACGACGCGGCGCCCGCCAGGGTCGAGACGGTGGCGCCGGACAGTGCGGTCGTCGTCCGGAAGACACCGGACAGCGAGCCCGTGAAGTACGGCGTTGGATTGCCGAGTCCGACGAGCCCGGTGGTGTCGGTCCACCCGACGTGCCACCACGCTGCGGAGCCGGTGCCCACGAGAAGGGTCACTCCGAGCGCCGTGTCGACCACGGCGCCGTCGACGTAGAGCCGCAGGTCGGTCGTCAGGGC
>NZ_JBMCZA010000149.1:0-3153 GCF_048654705.1 Nocardioides sp. CPCC 206348 | reverse complement strand
GATCGGCACACCGTCGAACCGCGCCCGGACGCGCCCGGACGGATCGAGGTAAACGCTCGGGTTGGCGCCGGCGCTGGTGCTGTCGACAGGACTGGCGTTCAGGGAGAGCAGTCCGCCTCCCGCGCTGCCGGGTGCCGCCTTGAACCACAGTCCGATCGTGTACGACGTCGAGGCGGCCGCCGCGGTGGTCGTCGAGATCACGTCCGCGGCGTACTGCGTGCTGCCGTCGAAGGCCGCAGCGCTCGTGGTGCCCCACTTGTCGGTCGCGTTGCGAGTCACCCGGTTGCGCGCCAGCAGTGGATCACCGCTCGTCGTGCTGTTGGCGAAGGCCGCGGGAGCACACGACGTGACCTGGACCTGCTGGGTGAACGCCCCGCCTCCGGTCGTCTGATTGCTCAGCGTCGTGTCGAGGGTCTGCGTCGAAGCCGACGAGGCGGCCGCGGTGACCGGGCTGCCTGCGCAGGCTGTGTCCGCGGGACCGGCGCCGACGCAGGTGGTGCTGGCGTAGGTGTGGCTGAAGGCCAGGCGTCCGGTCTTCGCCGTGTTGGTGGCGTTCGCGACCTGCGCGGTGGTCCAGCCGGCGCGGGTGGCCTCAGCACCGAGGACGAGGATCGCAAGTCCGACGACCAGGGCAAGGAGCAGCGGCCCGGAGCGCGGCCGCCACCTCATGACGCGAGGGTCCAGGTCAGCGGCTGGGAAGCGATGACGTTCTGGCTCGCGATGCTCGCTGCGGCGTTGAGCGCGATGGTGAACCGGCAGGTCCACTGGGCGCCCGCATTCAGTTCGGCGCCGGTCGCCGTGTGGACCTTCGTCGCCGTCGGCGGCACACCCGCGACGTGGACCAGGTCCACCCAGGCCGATCCGCCGGCGTACGTCCCACCGGGCGAGCAGGAGACGGCGACCGTCAGCTCACTGGTCGCGGTGCACAGGTTCGTGGCCGCCGGCGTCCCGCTGCCCGCCGTCGGGGTCTGGCTGCAGGCGCCTGGCGCGAGCGAGAAGGTCGCCGCGTTGGCGGCTCCGATGTTCGAGAACGTGACGTCCACGGTCCGCGATCCGCCGGGCATCAGGGGCGAGGCAGTGCCGCCGTACTTGTTGATCCCGCTGCAGGTCGAGACGTTGGTGGTCTGGTCGCTGGAACGACAGGTGGTGCTGCCGTCGGTCTCGGCCAGGATGACTGCCTTGGCGGTGGCGACGGCGTTGGTGTCGTTGCCGACGACGGCACTGGTCCAGGAAGCAAGGGCGCCGGACGTGCCGAGCATCAGGACGGCAGCCGAACAAGCACCGGCGAGCCAGATCACGACGATGCCCCGCTGGCGATCAGCGCGACGTCGCGGCCGTGGTGCGCGGTGCCTGGTCGACATCTCACACCACGCTGATCCGCCAGACGAGGTCCTGCGCCACCGTCTGCCCGCCATAGTTCGCGGCCGTCGCGGCGGGCAGGGCCACCGTGAAGGTGCAGTCGACGGCGTCACCACTACCGAGCCCGCCGGTGATGGTCTGGGCGCCGCTGAAGGTCCCGAGCGCCACGGCCGCCACCGACAGGACATTGACCGCACCGGCGTCGTCGCAGGAGACCGCGACGGTCAGCTGGCTGCACAGGTCATCGAGGGGCGCAGGTGCCTGGCCGCTGTTGGTGCCCGAGTGGTACGTCGCGCTGCAGGCGCCGGGCGTCAGTGTGAAGGTCGCTGCGTCACCGCTACCCGTGTTGGTCAGCGTCACCGTCGTCGAGATGGAGTCCCCCGGCTCGAGCGCCGTCACGCCGGTCGCTGCCGCGCCGTCGTCGCCGTACTTGTTGATGGTCGAGCAGGTGGCGGTGTTGCTCGCCGTCCCGCTGGTCGTGCACGTCGTCGCGCCCGGACCGGTCTCCTCGAGCACGACGGACGTCGCGCTGTCAGCATGGTTGTCGTCGTTGCCCAGGACCGCTTCGGTCCAGCTGGACAGGGTGCCACTGATACCGAGGGCCAACACCACCGCCGAAACAGCACCGGCAGCGGCGAGCACGAAGCCGCGGCGTCGGCGCGGATCACGAGGAAGGTTGGGGTTCATACCCCCTTCCATCGACCGGTCCAGACCAGTGCTGAGGACTTTCATCCCGGCAAGGCGGGACGGGAGTCCCTCAGGTCAGGGACCGCAGGTCTTGCTGTTGTTCTTGCCTGCGTAGTTGTAGGTGTTGGAAAGGGCCGATTCGACTCCTCCGACCACCGCGGCGATCCGGAACGTCCCGGCCTCGTCGTTGATCGGGACCGACAGTCCTGTGTACGGCGACGTGACGTCGGGCAGCGTCGTGGGCGGCCTGAAGCTGCCACCGCCTCCGTAGTACAGCTTGAACGAGTCGGCCGTGCCCGGTCCGGGCCAGGTCCAGTTGAGGGTGTACTCGGTGAGCCCGTTCGCAGGGATGCAACTGGTGATCGTCGGGGCGGCAGGGGCAGTGACCGTGAACCCGGTGTTCAGGGGCGTCGCTGCGTTGCCCGCGACATCGGTTGCGGTGAACGCCGTCGTGTAGGTGCCCACGACCATCAGGGCCGCGGTCAGCCCGCTGGTGCGGTACTGCGTGCCCGAGACCAGGGTCATCGACTGGGGCGAGCAGCCCGTTCCGTTGACGAACGCCGACCCGTTCCAGCACTGGACGGTCCCGCTCGTGCGGACCAGCTTCACGAACACCGTGCTGATGCCGGATCCGCCGGTGTCAGTCGCTGTCACGCAGATCTGGTTGGGGCTCGACGCACAGCTGAGTCCGGTCCAACCGGCCCCGGACGCGCCGTTGGCCGGCAGCGGGTTGGAGAGCACCGGCGGGGTCGTGTCCACGACAGGGGTCGTGATCGTGGCGGTCGCGGTGGAGGTGTCGGTCCAGACGGCCGAGGTGAAGGCCCAGGGCGCTCCACCCGTCACTCCGATGACGCCGCCGAGGGCGATCACGGATGCGAGGCCAGCGGGTACCAGGACCCGGCTTCGGTTGCCGCTCTCACGTGGTGCGTCGCTGGCGCGGCGACCGAAGCCGAGGACGAGGGAGGCCAGGACCAGGAGAGCCATGACCAGGAGCCCGAACGGGCTCGACGCGGCGCTGAGCACGTGACCGGCGTACGGAACGCCGAGGACGACGCGGTCGGCGCCGGTGACGTAGTAGGTCTCCGCGTCCGGGGAGTCGTTGGTGTC
>NZ_JBMCZA010000148.1:7346-8158 GCF_048654705.1 Nocardioides sp. CPCC 206348 | reverse complement strand
GTAGTCCCCGGACTTGCCACCCGACTTGGTCTCGACCCGGATGTCGGTGATGACCGCGGCCTTGTCGACGGCCTTGACCATGTCGACGACGGTGAGCGCAGCGACCGAGACAGCGGTGAGCGCCTCCATCTCCACACCCGTCCGGTCGGTCGTCTTCACGGTGGCGAGGATCTCCACGGCGTCGTCGGCGATGGACAGCTCGACGGTGACGCCGGAGATGGCGAGCGGGTGGCAGAGCGGGATCAGGGTGGGCGTCTGCTTCGCGCCCATGATGCCGGCGATCCGCGCGACCGCCAGGGCATCACCCTTCGGCACGCCCTCACTGCGCAGCAGCCCGATGACCTCGGCCGAGACCAGGACGCGTCCTGACGCGCTCGCGACCCGGTGGGTGACGTCCTTCGCGGACACGTCGACCATCCGCGCAGCGCCGGTCGCGTCCACGTGCGTCAGCCGGGGCTGGGTGGCGTCATCGGCCATCTCGGTCCTCCTCGGGATGGAGCGGCAGCACCTCGACGGTCGTGCCCTCGGGCACCACCTTCCCGGTTGCCGGTACGACGAGCAATGCATCGGCCACGGCGAGCAACCGTTGCGAGTGGCCGGCGTGCCCGGGCAGCGGGGCGATCCGGCCCTCGTGGTCGAACAGGCCGGGCAGCAGGACCGTGCGATCGGCACCCTCGACCGACGCGGCGAGCGCGGCCGTGTGGCGCGCAGGCTCGCTTCCGGCGAGGACGTGGAGCGCCGGGACGACGTACAACAGGAAGGAGGCGTAGGCGGCCACGGGCGTGCCCGGAAGCGTGACCACCGGGACGTGG
>NZ_JBMCZA010000148.1:0-7284 GCF_048654705.1 Nocardioides sp. CPCC 206348 | reverse complement strand
TCGCGCAGGGCGGCCTTCACGACGTCGTGGTCGCCGGCGGAGACGCCGCCCGTCGTCACGACCAGGTCGGACACCTCGGCTGCCTTCTGCAGCTGCTCGCGGAACGCGGCCGGGTCGTCGAGCACTGGTCCGAAGGCCGTGACGTCCGCCCCCACAGCGCGACCCGCCGAGGCCAGGGTCGCCGTGTTGCTGTCGGGGATCTGCCCGTCGACGAGCTCGGCACCGGTGGAGATGACCGCCAGCCGGGGCCGCGGATGCACAGGGACCTCACGGACACCGACGGACGTGAGCAACCCGATCTGCGTGGGGCCGAGGCGGGTGTCGGCGCGCAGCGCGATCTCGCCGACGGCGACGTCCTCGCCCTCGTTGCGGACGTGACGACCGGCGGCAGCGGTGCGCAGGATCCGCACCGGGTCGACGCCGGTGGTCCACTCGAACGGGATCACCACGTCGGCGCCCGGCGGCACCGGGGCGCCCGTCATGATCCGGATGGCCGCGCCCGCGGGCAGCGGCATGACCTGGTCGCCGGCAGCGATCACCCCGGCCACCGGCAGGTCGACAGGACTCTCCTCCGCTGCCGACGCGACCTCCGCAGCACGGACCGCGAAGCCGTCCATCGCGGCGTGGTCGAACGGCGGCACCGACAACAGGGCCGTCACGTCGGCCGCCAGCACGCGACCGATCGCGTCGGCCAACGGCACCAGGTCGAAGCGGGTCAGCGGGGCGACCGCGGCGAGGATCCGCGCGCGGTGGTCTTCAACCGACGTGGTCGATCCAGCCAACGGGTCAGGCATCCCCGGACAGCACTTCACCGGCGGCGATCCGCTGCGCACCCTTGCCCGACAGCTCGACCGCGCCGACGACCTGGACACCGTGCCCGAAGGTCCAGTCGCCCTCGACGGTGAGGGACGAGGCCTTGGCCAGGGACGGCGCGCCCTCGGGGAAGCGCTGGTCGAACTCGGCCACGAGCTTGTAGTGGTCCGCGTCGAGCTCGACGAACGGCACGTCGCTGGCGACCTGGGTCAGGCCGAAGTCCGCGCCGATCTCGTAGACGTCGGAACGCAGCACCAGCAGGTCGTTGGTGGTCTTCACCGGGATGAACCGGTCGCGGCCGACCTCGATCAGCCGGGCGCCGTCGAACACCTCGATCGCCGCACCCATCGCGGTCTCGATCTGGACGACGGCCGGGCTGTCCGGGTCGGCCGGGTCGACGGTCTTGTTGTTGCGGATCAGCGGCAGGCCGAGGATGCCCTCGCGCTCGTCGAGCTTGGCCTTCATCGCGTGCAGGTCGAACCACAGGTTGTTCGTCGAACAGAACTGGTGCCGGGTCAGGTCGGCGAGGGCCTCGAGGTCCTCCTTCGCGGTTTGCGCGGTCTCGCGCAGCACGATCCGGCCGTCGGTCTTGCGGCGGGCGAAGTGACCACCCTTGCGGTCCGAAGCGGTACGACGAACCGCCTCGATCGCGAACGGCGCTCCCGACGCGGCGAACCAGCCGGCCACCTTCGGGTCCGGCACCGCGCCGAGGTTGTCGGAGTTCGAGACGAACACGTAGCGGAAGCCGTGCTCGATGAGCAGGTCGAGCAGGCCGGTGCCGCGCAGCGCCGTGTAGAGGTCGCCGTGGCCCGGCGGACACCACTCGAGGTCCGGCTCCTTCGGCCAGGTCACCGGCGTCAGGTCGGACGCGAGGAGCTTGGGCTCCTTGTTCTGCAGGAACTCGATGGGCAGCCCGTCGACGGCCAGGTCCTCGTAGCGCCCCAGGGCGTGCAGGGTGTCGGCGGACGTGCGGAAGGAGTTCATCAGGATCAGGGGCAACCGGGCGTCGTACTCCTTGCGGAGGTGGAGCGCCTGGCGGGCCATGATGTCGAGGAAGGACAGGCCGCGCCGTACGCACAGCAACGACTTCGCGCGATCCATGCCCATCGACGTACCGAGGCCGCCGTTGAGCTTGATGGCGACCGTCTTGCCGATCGCGTCGGCCGCGACGTCGGCGGGGACGTCCGTGTCGGCGAGGCTCTCGATGTCGACGGGCTCGATCGACGACTCGGGGATCATCCCGGTCTCGCCGTGCTCCAGCAATCGGTAGTAGTGCGCGAATGTGTCGACGGCCACCGGGTCCACGCCCGCCGCCAGCATCTTTGCCCGCGCCTTCTCGAGACCACCGCTACGCCCACTCATGCCCATGGAGTCGATCGTAGGCTTGTCGGGTGACCGGTCCACAACTGCGCCCAGAAGCGGCCCGCAAGATCGCCGTCCGGGACCAGGTCCTGACCGGCCGTCGGCGCCGACCGCTGACGGAGGTCGGTGCGGCCGCCCGGGCGATTGCCGAGGTCCTGCTGGCCACCGACGAGGTACGACGGGCCGCGACCGTCGCGTGCTACGTCTCCCTCGGCACCGAACCGGGCACGACCGACCTGCTCGACCGGCTGGTCGATGCCGGCAAGCGGGTGATCCTGCCGGTCCTGCTGCCCGACAACGATCTCGACTGGGCCGTCTACCGCGGCCTGACGTCCCTGGCCCCGGCGGGCCGCGGCCTGCTCGAACCCGCCGGCCCGCCCCTCGGCGTCGACGCCGTCGCGACCGCCGATGTCGTGCTGGTCCCGGGCGTCGCGGTGTCGCGGGCCGGACTGCGCCTGGGCCGCGGCGGCGGCTCCTACGACCGCGCGCTCGGCCGGGTGCCGGTCGGCACCTTCACCTGTGTCCTGTTGTACGACGACGAGGTGCTCCCCGACGTCCCCGCCGAGCCCCACGACCGACCGGTCACGGCCGCGGCGACGCCCTCGGGACTGCGCCGCTTCTAGGTTTCGAGGTTCGCTGCGCTCGCAGCTCAACCACCCGCAGGCAGCAGGGTCAGCACGTCCTCGCCGGCATCCTCGACGGCTTCGTCGGAGAACACCCACGGGAGGGTCTCGCCGCGCGCCCAGCGGTCGGTCTGGTCGGTGTAGTTCGGGTGGAACGCGTGCCCGGAGACACCGGTCAGGTTGATCCAGCGCGCGGCGTCCAGGTCGTCCATCGGCACGACCATCCGCATCGACGGGGCGGTCACGACGTCGTATCCCTCGGTCGCGTCCCAGCCGGTCGCGTTGACCAGCGAGCCGCCACCACCGACCTCCCAGCCGCCACGGTTGAAGATCCGCTCGATCACACCGATGCCCGACTCCCCCAGGGTGGCCGAGCGGAGCTCGAGCTTGTGCAGCGCGCCCCACGTCCACTCGTCGGGATTGGGCGACTCGCGTGCGGTGAGCTCGTCACGGGCGGCCCTCATCGACGCACGCAGGATGTCGTCGCGCCCTTCCCGCACGCCGTCGGTGTCGACGTCGTTCCACCAGCTCGCCGATGCCTTGGGCAGGATCGACGCGAGGACGGCGAACCAGCGGTCGCTGCCGTCGGCGTCGAGCGCATCGGGCAGCTCGTCGCCGAAGGTCCGCTCCAGCACCTCACGCCAGACCACGTTGAAGTACGCGGCCGCGCCGCTCTCCGGGCCCTGCCGGTAGTTCCAGGTCCGCAGCAGTCGCTGGCCGTCGGAGTAGTAGCCACGCGGCAGGTCGATCCGCAGCAGGTACGGCGTGAGCACCTCGCCGATGGCGCTCCAGTCATCGAGCTGGATCGCGCCCATGCTGCGGACGCTCAGCTCGTCGTCGGCCTCGAGGAGCTCGTTGATCCGCGCCGAGCGGTAGCCGAGGTCCCAGTCGGAGGTGAGGAACGGTGCGTACCGCTCCGGGTCGATCACCGCCTGGTTCGCGGTCGCGATGATCCCGGAATCGGGGTCGAGCACATTCGGAAGGGCGTCGTACGGGATGAACTCGCCGGTCCAGGCGGTGTCGCTCTTCCAGCCTGCGGCGGGCATCCGGCCGTCGTTGCCGGGCTTGCGGACCGGGACGAGCCCGGTCGCCTGGTAGCCGATGTGGCCCTCGGTGTCGGCGTAGACGACGTTCTGGCCGGGGACGGCGAAGTCACTGAGTGCCGCCCGGAACGACTTCCAGTCGCTGGCGAGGTTCAGCGCGAAGAGTGCGTCGGCCGTGGGGCGTGGCTCCAGCGCGGTCCAGGCGAGCGAGACGCCGTACTCCCGCTGCAGGACGTCGCTCATGTGGTCCTCGAAGGACTCGCCGGAGCTCTCGGGCCCCTGCTCCGCAGCGATGTCGGTGAGCTGGTCCACCAGGCCGTCCTCGCTGAGGTCGACCCCGTCCAGCTCCTCGTCGAGGCGGGCGAGGTCGGACAGCAACGGGCCGTGGCCGGTCGAGCGCACCTCGAGGTCGATGGTGGATCCGTCGCGGACCTTGATGACCTCGTCGCGTACGACGAGCGGCAGCTCCTTGCCGTCGGACTCCCACGTGTCGCCCTTGATCCGCTCGACGTAGAGGTCGGTGACGTCCGGGCTGAGGTTGGTGAAGCCCCACGCGATGTCGGCGTTGTGGCCGATGACCACGCCGGGCACGCCGGAGAAGCTGAACCCGGCGACGTCGAGCGGGCACTCGGTGGAGACCGTGCGGCAGTGCAGCCCGACCTGGCTCCACACCCCCGGGAGCGAGATCCCGAGGTGTGGGTCGTTGGCGAGGATCGGCTCGCCGGTGCTGGTGTGGTCGCCGTCGACGACCCACGCGTTGCTGCCGATGCCGTCGCCCTGACCGAGCAACGGGGGCACGCCGGCGAGGACTCCCCGCACCTGCGCCAGCGCGGCCAGGGCGTCGGGATCGCCGAGGGGCGGACGCTGCAGCAGGCGCTGTCCGCCGCCGCTGACGTCCTGGTCGAACTCGTCGCCGAGCAGGCCGCCCTGCTGGACGATCGGGTCGTGCCGGGCGTAGGGGTAGGTCGGGTAGAGCTCGGTCATCCGCTTGCTGCCCACCGCCTCGGCCGTCAGGGCCCGCCCGATCTCCTCCTCCATGTTGCCGCGCAGGTCCCACGCCATCGCCTTGAGCCAGGCGATGGAGTCGACGGCCGTCCACTTCGCGGGGTTGTAGTCGAGACCGGTGAGGCCGAGCAGGCTGTACTCCAGCGACATCTCGGACGGTGAACGGCCGGCGAGGTAGGCGTTGACGCCCTCGGCGTAGGCGTCGAGGGCACTGCGGGTGGCCGGCCGGAGCAGGGTCAGCTCCTTCTCGGCGACCTCGCGCCAGCCGAGCGTCCGCACCACGAGGTCGCTCTCGATCCCGGCCTCGCCGAACAGCTCCGAGAGCCGCCCGGCGGTCGCGTGGCGTCGGACGTCCATCTCGAAGAAGCGGTCCTGGGCGTGCACGAAGCCCTGCGCGAGCATCAGGTCCGGCATCGTGTCGGCGTAGATCTGCGGGATGCCGGCGTCGTCACGGATGACCTGGACCTCACCCTCGAGGCCGCTGATCTCCAGCTCGCCGCTGGTCTGCGGCCACGGCTTGCGGGCGACCACGAAGGCCGCCGTGAGGCTGGCCACCAGGGCGAGCGTGCACAGCACGGCGATCACGGTCAGCCAGCGCCTCGAGCGCGACCACCTGCGGAACCCGGTCTCCGGACTGGCCTGCTGCTCGACGTTCTCTGCTCCCGACATGGTGGGCGTCATTGTGCCGTCTGTGGGGGTCGTGACGTAGCATTGGCACTCGAAAGTCGAGAGTGCCAACCCGGAGAATCCACCGATGCCGACCTACCAGTACCTCTGCACCGCCTGCGGCCACGCGTTCGAGCAGGTCCAGAGCTTCAGTGACGACGCATTGACGGTCTGCCCCGAGTGCGAGGGCAAGCTGCGCAAGGTGTTCAACTCCGTCGGCGTCGTGTTCAAGGGCTCCGGCTTCTACAAGACCGACAGCCGCTCCTCCACGACCGCGTCCTCCCCGGCCGCCTCGACCGAGAGCGCCTCCCCGGCCGCGTCCTCCTCGTCGTCCTCCTCGTCGGACTCGGGCTCCTCGACGCCGGCGAAGTCGACCTCGAGCAGCAGCACCAGCACCGGCGCTGCCGCCTCCCCTGCCTGACCCTGTGGAGGACGCCGGCACGACCGGCGCGAGCGACCTACGGTCGCCGGTATGGATTTCCGGGAACCCGCATCGGGCCGCGTGCCGCGCACCCGCACCCAGGGCATTGCTGACGCCCTCGCCGAGGTACGTCGACGGCTGCTCCGCCGACGCCGCCTGATCGCGGTCCTGCTGGTCGGCGTGGCAGTCGCCGCCTCGCTGCGTACCCTCGCGCCGCCACCACCGGCATCCACCACGATGCTCGTCGCCGCCCGCGACCTGCCGGCCGGGCAGCTCCTCCGCCCCGAGGACCTCGTCGAGCAACAGGTGGCTCCTGGCGTCGTACCGGAGGGGGTGGTGGGGGCGCCGACGGGCCGCCTGCTGGCCGCCCCGCTCCGCGAGGGTGAAGCCGTGACCGACGTACGCCTGGTGGGCGACGGCCTCGCCCGGGCACAGCCACCGGGCACGGTCGTGATGCCGATCCGGCTGTCCGATGCGGGCCAGGCGGCCCTGCTCACGGTGGGCGACCGGATCGACCTGCTGGCCACCGATCCGCAGGCCGGAACGACCGGGGAGCTGGCCCGGGACGTGACCGTGCTGGCGGTGCCCGACGCCCGGATCTCGGGGGATGCAGCGTTGCCGGGACGCCTGGTCGTCGTGGCGGTGGGCCACCTCGAGGTGCCTGACGTCACCGGAGCGTCCGTCGCGGCCTACGTGACTTATACGTGGCGTCACAGATAGGTTGCTGCCTGATCAAGCACCCTCATCATCATCTCGGGACAGAGGAGAAAACATGACCGGCTTCAGAAAGTTCCTGCTCCAGGGCAACCTCGTCGACATCGCCGTCGCGTTCATCATCGCCACCGCCTTCGGCAGGGTCGTCACTGCTTTCACTGCCTGGCTGACCGACCTGCTGCCGGACGCGACGGACGAGGTCTTCAGCGACACGACGTACTTCGGTGCGTTCATGAACGCGGTCATCGCGTTCGTGATCCTCGCAGCGATCGTCTACTTCCTGGTCGTCACCCCGTACACCAAGGCCAAGGAGAAGTTCTTCCCGGACGCTCCCGAGGCCGAGGCGCCCGAGGTCGTGCTGCTCACGCAGATCCGCGACTCGCTCGCCACCCGCTGACCGGAGGCTTCAGCCCCGCAGCACCCCAGCATCGAACAGGTGCCGTCTCACCCGTGGTGAGGCGGCACTTGTGCTTTCAGCCAGCGCTCGGAGGCGGTGTCGCCGCCGTCCTTCTCGGGCGTGGGCGGGTCCTTCTCGTCCGAGGTGACGGTCGGCAGCACGTCACCGAAGATCTCGGCGAGGCGTTGCTTGCGCTTCCACTCGGGTTCGGGCTGGTCTGCCATCAGGGGTACCGCCCGG
>NZ_JBMCZA010000147.1:1209-8078 GCF_048654705.1 Nocardioides sp. CPCC 206348 | reverse complement strand
TTGGCCTGAGTGCCCGCTTGCCGTTGCGGGCATACGCGTCGGAATGGGGCACCCTTTTGGTGGCGAGCCAATCGCACTAGATCAGGTGTCGCGTCGCACGGTGCCGTTCGTCGAGAGGTCCGAGCTCCGTCCGAGTCGCGTATCGGTTGGCGCTCGGACGGTGGTCGCCGCCAACATCTGCGGAAAAGCCGTTAGCCTGCTGGCGTTGAGGGCACACTGGCACTAGATCGAACAATTGTTCGAACAGCGAAGGAGTGCGGATGGCCACGAACAGCGCGATCGAGTGGACCGAAGTCACTTGGAACCCGGTCACCGGGTGCGACCGGGTAGCTGCTGGTTGTGACAACTGCTACGCCCTGGCGCTGTCCAAGAGACTCAAGGCCATGGGCGCCGAGAAATACCAGAACGACGGCGACCCCAGAACATCGGGGCCAGGCTTCGGTGTCACCACGCACCCAGCCTCGCTCGAGCAGCCTTACAAGTGGAGGTCGCCGAAGGTCGTTTTCGTGAACTCGATGAGCGACCTTTTCCACGCCAAGGTGCCGGTCGCGTTCGTCCGCGACATCTTCGACGTCATCCGAGACACGCCTCAGCACACCTACCAGGTACTCACGAAGCGAGCGCACCGGATGGCGCGCTTCGCCGACAAGCTCGACTGGCCCGCCAATCTCTGGATGGGCGTCTCAGTCGAGTCCTTCGACGCCGTCGACCGCATCGACCACCTTCGGGCCACCCCGGCCGCGGTCAGGTTCCTGTCCTGTGAGCCGCTCATCACCGCGCTGCCCAACCTCGACCTCACCAACATCGATTGGGTCATCGCCGGGGGCGAGTCAGGCCCGAACGCGAGAGCGATGGACCCGGATTGGGTCGTGGACATCCGCGACCAGTGCACCGACGCCAACGTCGCGTTCTTCTTCAAGCAGTGGGGCGGGCGAACGCCGAAGGCCAACGGACGCGAGCTCGAGGGCCGCCTCTGGAGCGAAATGCCTACTCTGGCTACAAACTGAGCGCTTTCCCACGGCGGATCACGTGACCGTGCGGCTTGCTGGCCTTGCTCACGAACTCGACCTCCTCATCCTTGACGAGCTGACGCAGGGCAGCCGAAAAGGCAGTCTCTTTGGCCTCGCCGTAGACGTCGCCGAAGATCTGGTCCACGCGCTGCACGACGGGATGGTCGACACCGTCTGCGCATAGGTCGCGCAGATTCTGGGTGATCGTGGCGATCGCCGTTGTGTGCTCGCGCTCGAGTTGGTCGGCGACAGTGTTGAACAGCATGTCCTCCAGTTCGTCCTCGTCGGGGCCGACGAAGGTCAGCCACTTCTCCCGTGCCTTCGCAGCTGCCGCGCCGAAGACCCAGAAGCCGTGGGGGTTGGCCGTGAGGAAGATGAGGAAGTACACCGGCTGGTGATGCACTTGACGTCGTACCGGCGCCACGGCCCAGGCGAAGTTCGTTCCGTCGGTGAGGCGCTTGGCGTACTCCACCGCAACGGCCTCGGCAGCCGTTTCCCACGTCTTGCCGCCAGACTGGATGTGCGCTCGCAGAGCAACCTCACGCCACCAAACTCCTCCACAGACGAGATCCGCCTTGGCCACGCCCCCCAGCTCGAGCAGGCCCTTCTTGTACTGCCCTCCTGCTCGCCGAATCAGGTCGGCGTTGAAGTTCATCAGGAACTCGGTGGCTGGCCATCGGCCCCGCTTCCTGAGAAGTGGCTGGAGCGTCGTGAACGGCAGCACGGCGCCACAGGGGTCTAGGAACATGAAGAGACTGGCGCCGGCCGCATGCCGGTACACCTCGTCGAGGTAGCTCTCGCAGTCGCCGTGCCGCGTCTCGATCTTGATCCCTCTGGCGCGGTACTCGTCGGCCACGCCGTCGAGCTTCTCCCAGTCCGCATGATTCTGCTCGACGAGGAAGATGTCGATCTGAGTCTGGTTCTTGACCTTCTGTGCGCCGATCATCATGTGTTCGGCCGATGCGGCACTACCGCCGTCGAAGCGTCCCCGCCCCGCGAACCCGTCGAAGAGGACCGACCGCTTGGGGACCAGCTTGCTCGCCGTCATCGTGGCGAACCTGATGGCGTACTGCTCCAAGATCCCGTGCTTGTAGACGGACTGCGGCTTTGGCTGGTCGAGCAGACCCGCGTCAGTTCCCTTCGACATCGTTCTCCCTAATGCCGGGCGCCCCCCTTTGGGCGTCGCCGGTGACTCATCAGGCTAGGGCGAAGACGAACTCTCCGCAGACTTCCTCCGCGTTGGCCTACCGGATGGCCTACCAACCGCTGTTCGGCAGGTTGGTAGGCCAAGACCCGAAAAACCCCAAGCAGATCCGTAGCTTGAACCCTTCGCATAGGCGGCAGATGGGCGGTAAGCGTCTTGATGGGCGCCGTGTCGCGGCGGACTGGGCCTGGTCGGGCTGACCCCAGTACGTGCTTCAGTCCCGAGGACTCCAGTGCAGGCCCTCGCGTCAGGGGACCACTTCTGTGTTTTCGTTGGCTCGTGCGCACAGCTCTGCGATGAGAGTCGCCAGGGGCTCGTGCTCGATCCTTGGGTCAAGTTTGGCGAGCAGCACGTCGAGGTCGTCGTCGTGGAGGCGGAGTCGTTGTGTTGCGAGGGCAAGCAGAATCTCTGCGGCAACACCGCCGTCGGCCTTGTCCCAGTTGAGGATGAGCGGCTCGAGGACGGCTGTCATGTCGCGGCTGAACTCTCGTTGTCCCGTGTAGTCGAGTTCGTGGGGGTTTGCGGCTCGCAGTAGGGCGGCTTGGATGATTGGGTCGTTGAAGCGAGCGAAGTTGCTGGGGTCCAGGACTGTCCAGTTGTGTTCGTGGGCTCCGGATTGCAGGAGGCCGAGTTCCACTCTCATGTGGTGGAGGATGGCGGTCACTGCGAAGAGCACCTCGCTTTGCGCAACATCTGCTGGGTCGTAGTCGAAGTCCCAGAAGGCGAAATTTGGCTGTAGTTGCAGCGGGCCTGCGTCGGGTTGGTTGCGAAGGAAGAGTTCGTCGGTGAGGCCGCGGGCGTCGTCTCCTGTCTCGCCGACTCCCTCAAGTGTTCTGATTCGGTCGTTAAGCCACTTCATTCGGTCAGGCGCTGCGTCGGGATCCTCGACAGCGTCTCGAATTCCCATCCACAGGATTGTTTCGTGAGCCCATGGAGACGACGCGTTCTCGCGGTCGTCAGGGAGCGCCAGCTCGATCAGGACCGAGACCTTGTGTTCATCGAACTGACCGTTGCCGTAGCCGAGGTTGTTGCGGACAACTTTGAGTCGACTTGCGGTGGGCGTACGTGCGGCGAGGATCAGGTAAGCGATCGGGTTGTCTCCGTGGGCAGTTCTGAGGGCTTGGCTTACGGAGGCGAGGCTGCGGCCGCTGACGACTGCGCTTGCGACGACAAGGACGAGGCCGTCCATGGAGTGCGCTTCAGGCGCGGCGATCAAGTCGCTGGCTTTGATGATCCGTCCTTCGGCGACTGCGGTCGAGTGTGTGCTGAGGTGGTCGTTGGCGAGGAGTGCCAGACGGTGGGATGCATCGTCGTCGAGGTGGACGATCCAGTTGGTGCCTGCTGGCACGTCGCGGAGGATGCGGCGGTGTAGTTGCTGTGCGAGTCGTTCGCCCTCGGTTTCCGGCGCCTTGGTGTGGTCGATTTCTGCCGCGACCTCGATCAGCGGGCCAAAGTCGAGGTAGAGCGACCGCGGGGCCGGCTCCTTGGCGTTTGCGACGTGAGCGCGAATGACGCCGAGCCCCTGTAGTTGGTTGCTGATCCGGTTCAGCCAGTTTGGAGCGTGTGACTGTTTGATTACCTGCATGGAGATCGACGGGCTTGCAGGAAGGAACTGGTCCCCGCTGATCTGAACGAGCGAGTGCCCGCGCAAACAGTCAGGGCAATCTTCCTTCTCCCAGTTCGGGAACGGCTTGTGAAGCCCATGTCCTTCTTCGGCGGGGTTGGAAGAGTCGCGAAGGGTGAGGTCACAGACGACGTTGTCGAGGATCTCGTGTCCGACGTAGCACAGGGTGATCACTCGGTGAGGATCAACGTTCTGCTTGGTCTCGAGCTTCTTGATGAGTCCGCCTGACGTCGTCGCGGAGACCAAGATCAACGCCCGTTCAGTCCCGGCGAGGTTGAAGTTTCCGTCGGCACCTACGTGGCTGCCGAAACTGTCGATGGTGAAGTCTCGGAACTGAGGGTCGAAGGAGCGGAGATGATCCTTGAGAGCGTATGCGACTGCATTGATTGAGGACGTGTCGGTGTAGACCCGGTCGAACTCGTCGTCGGGCAACAACCTGAGAAGGTTGGCGGCGATGAAGGACGTTTCGCTGCTGTTGCGGAGTGCGTTGGCTGTCCGGATGAAGCGGTCGCTGTGGCGCCGGCTGGGTTTGGCGAAGTGGTAGCCGTTGGTGGTGAGGACCACGCCTCGTTCCTTCATGATTGCCCTTAGGCCCGCCTGCATGAATCGCTCTGAATCGTTTGGTTCCCACAGAGTTGGTTCTTCGCTTGATCCTGATGCGCTGCTGAGGCGCCCATGCCTGTCGATCGTCACGAGTTCCAGTTCGGGAGGGCTGTGAAAACGAGTGGCCAGCGGCACCATTTCGAGGATGCGTTCACTGGTGGCGGCATCTCGCATGGAGTTCAGGAGAGGTCCTCGGCCGAGTAGCACGATGCGGTCCGGGATCAACCGATCATCAGCCAGGCCGGTCAGCTCGTCGGAGAGCCGTGTGACGCTCACGTCTTCTGTGGAGCAGTAGATGGCGGTGCAAATCGATGGCGCGCCGTCCGGCGCAAAGAGCTCGACCTCGAACCGGTAGAAGGGAGTAGCGGTTTCTGTGCGAGTCATCCCTCAAGATCCTGACTGGCAAGCCGTTTCCCGCGGGTAGCGAGATACTTAATGGGAACCACGAAACTGATGAAGGTGCCAACGACCGGTGCAAGATCGGTTGGGCTTGCCGTGCCGCTACGCCAGTCATGCAGCCACGGTTCTTGCTCGTCTGAGCGCGAATACGGGTCCTGCACGTAGTCGCGAACCATCGCCAAGCGCCCTGAGCGCACCTTCATGTATCCGCGTAGTTCAGTCATCAACTCTTGGACAACGTGGAGGCCATTCCCACGGCCTGGATGTTGCGATGTCGTCATGTGCTTCTTGAGGCATGCCAGCAGCGCGCTGTGTTCCTGTTCGAGGGTCGGATTGGTCAGCCTCTGTGAATGCAAAATTCGAGCTGCGAGCCCGGGGCCCGAGTCAAGAATCGATACTTCGAGGAACCGGCGCATGTCCTTTTTCGCGTCAGCCCTTTGCACGCCTTGATGCACGTCGTGCTTCAGGTAGGCCTGCAAGCCCGGATCGCCTTCGGCATGTTTGAGATGCGTGGCGAGGGAGTCACCGACGTATTCGCTGCGCAGGATCCTGACCGAACGCTCATACTTCCGATCGTCGACTGTGGTACGTGCCCAATCGTGGGTGTTCCTGAACAGTTGATACAGCACCGTTCCCAAGGAATCTTGCTGTTCCGGGCTGGGTCGGTCGCTCGAAGCTCCCACGCCGATCACCTTGAGAAGTTCGCGAGCCAGCGATTTGAACTCGTCACGTGTTCGAACTGCGTGGCCAACGGCGCCCAACGAAGTGGGCTGGTAGAGCGCAAAGGGAGCACTGTTCGATCGGTGATCGGCCGCGAACAGCGCCACCCTGCTGCCATGTCTGGCCGTGGCGACATTGCCCGCTCGGAGCAACCTGCCGGCAGTGACGGTCGTCGTGACGCCGAGGAGTGACTCGCCCTTCACATCGACTGCGCGGCGGGACATCAAGAGAGCCAGGAGCCCGTGGTCCGACTCCACAAGCGTCTCGATAGCGCTGAGACGGTCCCCTGTGGACTTCGTGTCGTCTCCAACGTCGGCTCCCGGCACGTACGTTCGGAGCACTCCTGGCGTTGGCCGGCGAGCCCACGTCAGAATTAGCTGGCCTACTGCACCCAACCCGCCGAGGTCGTCACCCCTGAGCGTCGAGGGTATTTGTAGGTCGACCTGTTCGTTCGGGTCGCATCCGGCGAGAAAGCTAGCGTGCTGTTCGAGAGCGGCTGGGCTGTGCGGGCTCTTCAGCCTGAGCACTGGCACGGACTTGGGATGCGCGGCTTGGTTCACCCATTACCTCGTGGATCTGTCGGCCAAGTAAGAACCGACTGCTCGTCGTTCCTCCGTCGACCTCACAGGTTAGGGGCTGCTGGCTGCGCTTGCGCCTCTTGTGTCAATCTGGGCGGAATGCCGCGCTCGGTCCTGCGGCGACGATTGCCACGTCGCCCTCCGTCGGGGACTACCCAGCCGAGGATTCGGCGCTGATCCCCAGCGCCACCTCAAGCTCTTCCAGCGCCTCGCCGGAGTAGACCGCGATCCGCTGCAGGTGGGGGAGGTTGTCGCGGCAGCCGGTGTAGCCGATGTTGAACTGGCCGGCGTAGCTGATGGCGGTGATGTTCAGGGCCTGGCCGTGGAAGAGGAGGCTGAGGGGGTAGTACTCCTCGAGGCGGGAGCCGTCGACGTACCGCGGCTCGGCGGGGCCGGGGACGTTCGAGAGGACCAGGTTGGATGCGGGTCGGCCGCGGCCGCCGAGGTGGGTGATGGCCTGGCCGAGGAACGGTGCCATCAGGCCGGCGGTGTAGGCGTCCATGGCGGCGCCGGAGACCTGGGGGAGGCGTTCCTTGCCGAGGCGGGTGGACGCCTTGATCCGGGCGATCCGCTCGAGCGGGTCCGCCACGTCGGTGCCGAGCTGCGTGTAGAGGAAGGTGATCGCGTTGCCGACAGAAGCGCCTTCGCCGGTACGGACCGAGACCGGCACGTTGGCGATCAGGCTCTGGGCGGGCAGGGCGTCGACGTCCTGGAGGTAGCGGCGGATCGCG
>NZ_JBMCZA010000147.1:902-1199 GCF_048654705.1 Nocardioides sp. CPCC 206348 | reverse complement strand
CGGCCGCCGAGGTGGGTGATGGCCTGGCCGAGGAACGGCGCCATCAGGCCGGCGGTGTAGGCGTCCATAGCCGCGCCGGAGACCTCCGGGAGGCGTTCCTTGCCGAGCTGCGTGGACGCCTTGATCCGGGCGATCCGCTCGAGCGGGTCCGCCACGTCGGTGCCGAGCTGTGTGTAGAGGAAGGTGATGGCGTTGCCGACGGAGGCGCCTTCGCCGGTGCGGACCGAGACGGGGACGTTGGCGATCAGGCTCTTGGCGGGCAGGGCGTCGACGTCCTGCAGGTAGCGGCGGATCGCA
>NZ_JBMCZA010000147.1:0-892 GCF_048654705.1 Nocardioides sp. CPCC 206348 | reverse complement strand
TGACGACCTTGCGGCTCGGCTTCACCGGTGTCTTCGAGCGCGGGACGGCCGGTACGCCCGACTGGTCGGGGCCGCGGACGCCGATCGCCCACAGCGGCAGCATGTCGCGCTGGTCGCCGTCGACCGAGAACGTACGACGAAGCAGGCGGACACCGCCGACACCGTCGATCTGGCTGTGGTGCACCTTCATGTACATCGACCAGCGGTCGCCCTCGAGGCCCTCGATGACGTGGCACTCCCACAGCGGGTAGCGGCGGTCCATCCGCGCCGAGTGCAGGCGCGAGACGAGGATGCCGAGCTCGCGCTCGCCACCGGGAGCCGGCAGCGCGGAGTGCCGGAAGTGGTAGTCGATGTCGATGGCGTCGTCGGGCAGTTGCTCCCAGCGGGGGATCGCCGATCCGTGCAGGACGTAGTTGAAGGGCGGCTGGAACTCGCGATGGGCTCGCCACCGGTCGACCAGGTCGGAGAGGTACGACGGTCCGGCGTCCTCCGGCTTCGAGAACGTCGCCAGCATGCCCACCTGCATCGGGGTCGCCACGGTCTCCATGCGGAGCCAGCCCGAGTCGTTCAGGCTGATCGCTTGCCTCTTCATCGGGTCAAACTAGCCCACCGGATCCGGGCGCGAGGCCGTGTCGCCCGGACGTCGGTCGGTTCACATACCCGGGACCTTGGTCCCGGGTGGTCCTCGTTCACGTGAATGACGGGCGCCAGCGCCACAGACTGGGGCCATGGTGCGTGGGGTCCTCGGGGCGTTGCTCGTCCTGGCGACCGCGCTGACGGGTTCGCTGACGCTGGCCATTCCGGCTGCGGACGCTGCGGTGCGCCCCACCCTGAGCGTGTCGCCCGCGCCGCCGATGGTCGGTGAGGCCGTCACCGCGCGCACCCGGTTCGC
>NZ_JBMCZA010000146.1:11695-13852 GCF_048654705.1 Nocardioides sp. CPCC 206348 | reverse complement strand
TTCCAGCGCGAGGTGGTCCGCCTCGCCGGCCAGGAATCCATGGCCAAGGGCGCCGACCTTCGCCAGACGTACTTCACCCGATTCCGCGACGTGATCCAGTCCGGGATCGACAGTGGCCAGTTCCGTGAGGTCGACCCCACGGTGGACGCCTTGCTGCTGTTCGGCTCGGCGCAGTGGGCATGGACGTGGTTCCATCCCGACGGGGAGCGTCCCATCGAGGCAATCTGCAGCGCGTTCGTGGACCTCGCCCTCGGGAGCCTGTTGATCAATCGCAGGCGATTGCCCCAGCTCAGCGACGCACAGGGGAAGGCCGCTCGAACGGTGCGCGCCGCGATCGCAGCCGTCGCCGAGGACGCGGCCTCTACCGTCGCCTGACAGTCCCGCTCCACCCAGCAGCGCGTCTCGAGCTCCCCGGGGTGTCATTCGACACTCCGGGGAGCTCCCTTGCGTGGTGGCGTTGTGTGGGCTTCCACGGTACGATTGACCGTACGCACGGTCAATCACAGGAGTCCGGATGCAAGCTCAGAGCGCGGTGCTACGTGAACGCCGTGGACACTTCCGATTGGAAGACGTCGCCCTCGCCAGCCCCGGTCCCGACGAAGTCCTCGTCAAGATCGCAGGCTCTGGGTTCTGCCACACCGACCTCCTCCCCCGACACGACGGTTTCATGGCGGCGCCACCGCTGATCCTGGGCCATGAAGGGTCCGGAGTCGTCGTCATGAAGGGCCACGCGGTGGTCGACGTGGCCGTCGGCGACTCGGTCGTTCTCTCCTTCGATCACTGCGGGAAGTGCACCGCCTGCTGCGAGGGCCATCCGGCGTACTGTCGCTCCTTCTGGGGCCGCAACATGGTCGGCCGCTCGAGAACCGGGGACCAGCGCGCGCTCGACACCACCGGGTCACCGATCGGTGCCCACTGGTTCGGCCAGTCGTCGTTCTCGACGCATGCCCTCGTCGCTGCCCGCAACGCCGTGCCGGTCCCGAAGGACCTTCCACTCGAGCTGATGGGCCCGCTCGGCTGTGGCGTACTCACCGGCGTCGGATCCATGTTCAATGTCCTGCACGTAGGTGCCGGTTCCCACACCGCTGTGTTCGGAGCGGGTGCAGTGGGGCTGTCCGCCGTCATGGCCGCTTTCGCAGCCGACGCCGAGCGGATCATCGCTGTTGATCTCCACCGAGGTCGTCTCGATCTCGCTCTGGAGCTGGGAGCCACCGACGTGGTCCACGCGGTTGGCCTCTCGAACGCCGAGGTGAGTGAGCGGGTCATCGAACTCTCTGGGGGCGGCACCCACACCGCGCTGGACACCACCGGCGTCATGCCGGTCATCTCCGCTGGCGTCGCTGCGCTTCGTCCTCGCGGCGTTCTCGGCATGGTGTCTGCCGTCGGTGCCGACTTCGTCCTTCCGGGCGATGCCCTCGCGATGGGGAAGACCGTGACCGGCATCTTGGAAGGCGATGCCCTTCCGAGAGTACTCATTCCCCAACTCATCGAGATGTGGAGAGCAGGTCAGCTCCCGTTCGATCGGATGATCCGCACCTACGACCTCAGTGACATCAACCAGGCCGAAGCCGACATGGCCAGCGGCAAGGCAATCAAACCCATCCTCATTCCGGGAGATTCCGCATGAGCGCCATCATCGAAGAACGCAGTCACCTCTACATCGACGGGCGCTGGCAACCCTCGAGCGACCCTGCGATGACCAACATCATCTCCCCTGCCACCGAGCAGGTCTTCGGGGCGGCGCCGACCGGCACCGCTTTGGATGTTGACCAGGCCGTCGGCGCGGCTCGGCGGGCGTTGCAAGCGGGTTCCTGGGCTGGAACTGCTGGCTCCGAACGGGCCGCCTGGATGCGTGCTCTGGCAGACGAGCTCGCAAAGCGGGGCGACGAGACCGCCCATCTGGTCAGTGGAGAAAACGGAATGCCGATCAGCCTCGCCCGCGTGGCAGAAGGCCAGGGGCCGGCGGCGACGCTCCGCTACTACGCCGACCTGGCCGAGCAAACGCCCATCGAGGAGGCCCGGGTCAGTGCCCGGCCGGGCCGGGTGACCGTGGTGCGCAGGGACCCCGTCGGAGTCGTCGCGATCGTGGTTCCCTGGAACTTTCCGCAGTCGCTGACCATGTTCAAGCTTGCCCCGGCCCTCGCCGCGGGCTGCACG
>NZ_JBMCZA010000146.1:0-11595 GCF_048654705.1 Nocardioides sp. CPCC 206348 | reverse complement strand
CACCCTGGCGTGAACAAGGTCGCCTTCACCGGTTCGACGGCAGCGGGCCGCGCGATCGGCGAGATCTGCGGCCGCCTGCTCCGCCCGGTCACCCTCGAGTTGGGAGGCAAGAGCGCCGCAATCGTGCTGGACGACGCTGACCTCGAGCAGACCGTTCGAGGTCTGTCCTGGGTCAGCCTGCTCAACAACGGGCAGACCTGCTACCTGAACAGCCGCATTCTGGCTCCGCGGTCGCGCTACGCCGACGTCGTGGGCGCAGTCGCCGATCTGGCCACCTCCCTCAAGGTCGGCGACCCCGCCGACCCGACGACACGGGTCGGCCCCTTGGTCACGAGCGCGCAGCGCGCACGCGTCGAGGAGTTCATCGCGGCTGGCCGCTTCGAGGGCGCTCGCGTGGTGGCCGGGGGTGGGCGTCCTGAAGACCTGCCCGTCGGCTGGTACGTCCAACCAACCGTCCTCGCCGATCTTGATCCACGATCGACGCCGGCCCGGGAAGAGATCTTCGGTCCGGTCCTGTGCGTCCTGCCCTACGACGACATCGACGACGCCGTTCGACTGGCCAACGACTCCGAGTACGGGTTGGGAGGAACCGTCTGGACGCGCGATCAGGAACGCGGACTCGACGTTGCCCGCAGGGTCGAGACCGGAGCCATCGGCGTCAACTTCTTCGACCTCGACCTGGGCGCTCCTTTCGGAGGCGTCAAGTCGTCCGGCGTGGGGCGCGAGCTCGGACCCGAAGGTCTCGACGCCTACGTAACGCTCAAGTCGATCTACCTGAACACCACGACGAAGGAGGAACAAGCATGAAGATCGGAATCTCTGTCGGCTACTGGGGTGCCGGACCTCCGGAGGACGTCGAACGACGCCTGGCCGAAGCCGAAGAGGTCGGCGTCGACAGCATGTGGACCGCTGAAGCCTACGGGTCGGATGCCATCTCGCCACTCGCGTGGTGGGGCGCCGGAACGAAGCGTCTGAAGCTCGGCACCGCGGTCACGCAGATCTCCGCCCGCACACCCACCGCCATGGCGATGGCAGCGCAGACCGTGGACCACCTCAGCGGCGGGCGCATGCTGGTCGGCCTGGGTGCATCGGGCCCACAGGTCGTCGAGGGCTGGTACGGCACGCCGTACCCGAGGCCCCTCGAGCGCACCCGTGAGTACGTACAGATCATGCGCCAGGTGTGGGAGCGCGAAGCCCCGGTGGAGTTCTCCGGGCGGCACTACCAGCTCCCCTACACGGGCGCAGACGGCACCGGCCTCGGCAAGCCGCTTCGGTCCACCGTGCACCCGTATCGCAGCGACATCCCCGTGTACCTCGGCGCGGAAGGCCCGAAGAACGTGGCGCTGGCAGCCGAGATCGCCGACGGCTGGCTGCCCCTGTGGTTCTCCCCCAAGTCCGACGCCTTCTATCGATCGGCGCTGGCCGAGGGCTTCGGCGTGCCCGGCGCACGGCGCACGGCCGAGACCTTCGACGTCGCGGGCGTGGTGTTCATGGCCGAGGACGAGGACGTCGAGCTCGCGGCCTCGCACATCAAGCCCATCATCGGTCTCTATGCGGGGGGCATGGGCGCCAAGGGCGCGAACTTCCACAACGAGCTGTTCGTGCGGATGGGCTGGGGTGATGTCTGCCAGGAGCTCCAGGAGCTCTACCTCGCCGGACGCAAGCAGGAGGCGATCGACGCCATCCCGCTCGAGATGGTGGAGGACGTCGCCCTCGTCGGGCCGGCGGACAAGATCATCGACGACTTCAAGAACCGATGGGCGCCCACGTGCCTGACGACCCTCATCGTGAGCGGGAGCCAGAAGCAGTCGACCCTCGCCAGACTGGTTGACGAAGCCGCTCGACTCTGACGACCCACCTCGACCCACCTCAGAGTCGAAACAAGGGCACTGAGTCCTTCCACGTGAAGGATCCAGTGCCCTTGTTCGGCGATCAGGCTTGCGACGTCAGACGCCCACTCCGAGCTGACCAAGGAAGCCAGCCTGGTCGTAGATGACCTTGTACTCGGCGACGCGGTCCCCTTCAAAGCGCCAGAACTCAGCGAGCTCGACGTCGATGGAGTTGCCGGTGGGTGGCAGGAAGTCGCCGTCCGGAAAGCCGAGATCCTCGGTGTGCGTGCCGGTCACCTGAACGAGGGCAGCGACCTCGTCCGTCCCACTGATCACGCGGAAGGGGCGGTGACGCAGATCAGGGAACGCAGCAAAGAACCCGGCCATCCACAGCACCACGACCTCGGCGCCCGTCTCCTTGAAGCCTGAGGCATCGATGACGCAGTCGGGCGTCAATGCGGCCTCCACCCATTCGAAGTCGTGCGCATCCACGTGCCGAAAGAACTCTTCGACCCAAGCGGCGCTCGTCAGAGCTGGTGCAGTCGTGTTCATGGTTTCGTTTGCCTTTCGAGTTGTCAGTACGACGAGGTGGCGGGGATGAGGACGGGCTTGATCACCTTGCTCGCGTGAAAGTCGTCCAGTGCGGTTTCCAGCTCCTCGAGGGGGTACTCCGTGATGAGCCGGTCGAAGGGGAAACGACCGTCTCGCCACATCTCGATCAGCTGCGGGATCAGCTGGTGGGGCTCTGCGTCCCCCTCGATCACACCGGTCAGGGTGCGACCCATGAGGAGGTGGCCCTGGTCGATGGTGATGTCGTTGTCCAGCGCCTGAAGACCCACAGTGGCGCAAATGCCGGGAGTGCGAAGAGACATGAGCGCGTCCCGCACCACGGGGCCGAGCCCCACAGCCTCCATCGAGCAGTCGAGTCCGCCGGTCACCTCGAGGATCTCCCACACCACGTCCTTGGTCGAGGACGGGTTGAAGGTGTGCGTGGCTCCCAGCTCGCGAGCGAGGGCGAGCCGGTCATCGCTGAGGTCGACCGCGACGATGGTTTCGCACCCCGCCGCCTTCGCAGCCATCACGCCGGCAAGACCAACGGTTCCGAGCCCCCAGAATCCGATGCTCTGTCCGGGCTGAGGGCGAAGCACGTTGATGACCGTGCCTGCCCCGGTCAGCAGCCCACAACCCAACGGCCCGAGCAGGTGCAACGGGACGTCCTTGTCCACCTTCACAGCATTGCGCGCACTTGCCACGGCATGCGTTCCCCAGGAGGACTGCCCGAACCAGCTCCCGTGGACCTGGCGATCCCCCTGGACCAACGTCGTGGTGCCATCCAGGCGGGTGCCGAAGTAATTCAGGGCGCCGGCCAGCGCGCAGTACGCCGGATGTCCGTTGTCGCAGGATGGGCAGTCTCCGCAGGTGTCGAAGGTGAGGACGACGTGGTCACCGGGAACCACATGGGTCACGTCAGGACCCACCTCCTCCACCACGCCGGCGCCTTCATGGCCGAGGACAGCAGGCATCGGGAGGGGCAGGTTGCCATTCAGCCCGGTGAGATCCGTGTGACAGATTCCGACTCCCGCGATGCGGACCAGGACCTCGTTGTCCTGCAGCGGGGTGTGCTCGACGTCCTCCAGGGTCGGCGTACCCCCGGGCTCGGTGAAGATCGCGACACGCATTTTCAGCCCTCCTGAGCCGGTAGGACGAGGTCGTAGACGCGGCGGTCGAGTGTGCGGGACATGTCGACGTGCACGAACTTCGCCTCGGTGTATTCATCAAGGGCATGAGGACCGAGCTCGCGCCCGATGCCGCTCTGCTTGAACCCGCCGAACGGGTACAGCGCGTTGACCATGTGCCAGTCGTTGATCCAGACCGTCCCGGAGTCGATCTGACGGGCAACGTCCATCGCGGCGTCGAGGTCCTCGCTCCAGACTCCGGCGGACAGCCCGTAGTCGGAGTCGTTCGCGATGTCGATTGCCTCCTGTACGTCGCGATAACGCAGGACGCACAGGACCGGACCGAAGATTTCCTCCTGGGCCACCCGCATGTCGTTGGTGACGTCGGTCAGGATCGTCACCGGGACCCAGTGGCCGGGGCCGTCGGGCACCTCGCCCTGGAACGCGACTGTCGCGCCTTCCTTGGGGCCGAGCTCGATGTAGGACTCGATGCGACTCTTCTGCTCCGCCGAGATGATCGGCCCCATGTCGGTGTCGAAACTTGTCGGGTCGCCGACCTTGATCTGCTTGGCTCGCGCGATCATTTTGGCCACGAACTCGTCATGCAGGGAGTCGGGAAGAAGCAGCCGGGTGCCCGATTCGCAGGCCTGCCCCTGGTAAAGACAGAACGCGAACAGCGCGCCATCGACGGCGACGTCGATGTCGGCATCGGGCAACACGATGTTGGGCCCCTTGCCCCCGAGCTCGAGGGTGACCTTCTTGATGTTCTCCGAAGCCTGCTGGGCAATGAGGCGACCCACGGCCGTCGAGCCCGTGAACGCGATCTTGCGGACGTCGGGATGCACCGAAAGACGCCGGCCAACCTCTTCGCCCTCGCCGGTGATCACGTTGAGTACGCCCGGCGGCAGTCCCGCCTCGTGGGCCGCCCGGGCCACCTCGAGCAGGGTTGCGGGAGTCTTCTCATCCGTCTTGATGACGATGCAGTTGCCTGCCGCAAGAGCCGGTCCCAGCTTCCAGACCGCAAGGAGCATCGGGAAGTTCCAGGGCACGATGCCCGCCACCACTCCGATCGGCTCCCGCCGCGTCACGCCGGCGGCCATGGTCGGGTAGCCCAGGAGAGGTCCCGGAACTTCGAAGGCGTACGTCCGTGCGAGGTCCGCGAAGTACTGCAGGTGGGAGATCGAGTAACCGACGTGGAAGGCCATGGCCTGGCGGACGGTCACACCGTTCTCAGCGACATGGAGGTCCACGAGGTCGTCCATCCGCTCATTGAGGATCTCGACCATTCGCGACATGACGGCAGCACGTTCCTCCGGCGGCATGTTGCGCCAGTCGCCACGCTTGTGTGCCGCCGCCGCTGCAGCGACCGCTGCATCAGCGTGCTCGACGCTTCCTCGGGCGGATGTCGCCCACAGGTTTTCGTTCGCCGGGTTGATGAGCTCGTAACGCTCCTCTGTATCGACCCAGTCACCGTCGATGTACATGCGGAAGTGAGGCACCTCCGCGACAACGTCAGTCATCAAACCGCGTCCTTGCCCGCCACGAGCTCACGGTAGATCGGGAAGACCGGCTTGGCTGCTGGGATCAGCTTCAGGATCGTCGAGACGGGTCCCTTGGCCTTGACCTGGCCCTTCGCAAGGCCCACGGCGACGTTGTACTCGCCGCTCCAGAACTGGTTCCCGTGATCGGCCGACATCGACATCCGGACATCAGGCGTGAGATCCGAGTCGCCCTCGATGACCTCGATGGCCGGCTCCTTGAGGAGCACGGTGATGCTCGACGTGGGGTTGCTGTAGTCGAGCCGCAGCACGATGTCCGCCGCGCGCAACGCATCTCCGACGCCATCGACGCCGTCCGCGACCCTGAACACCTGTCCGAGGTACTGGTAGACCTCAGCGTCGTCCTTGAAAAAGCTCACGTGATCTCCTCGGTCGAGCCGGGCTCGATTCGCCCGGGCCTGCGCTCACCAGAATCTCACGGACCGTACGTGCGGTCAATAGAAAAGATGAGTGCGCTTACGGCGCGTGAACAGGTCAGGCTTCAGCCACGACGACGGGGTACGACTCGCCCTCGCCGGAATGAACAAAGTGAACAGTGACGGCTCCCCCGGGCGCGACGCTGCCCCCTTCGCTACGCGTGAACAGCCACGGCCCTTCGGCCAACTCGACGATGACCAGGCTGGTCGGGGGGCTCGTCGAATGGTCGACGGCCCTCGACACAATGACCCCTCGACAGCCGGACTCAGCCCAGTCCAGGTCAGGTTCTCCGCAGACGTCGCATGCGAGAACATCCGGCCGACTGACGTGCCCGTCCGCGCAGACCCGGACAAGGAGCCGTCCCGAACCCAGACCATCGAACCAGGCGGCGGTCATCTGGTCGCGACGAGCGGGCGCCCGGCCCGAGCCGGTCACGCTGCGGCCTCCGACGTCAGGACGAGAGTGGAGTGGTGCTCGAGGACGCCGCCATTACCGCTGACCATCGCGGTGTCATGATCGAGCACCTGCCGCTCGCCGGCCTGACCGCGGACCTGCATGACCGCCTCGTGCAGAGGAGTCATGCCCCACAGGTAGAAGGAGGAGAGCTGTCCTCCTCCCGTGTTCGTCGGGAGCACCCCGCCCGGACCCAATGCGCCAGACGCAGCGAGTGCGCCGGCTTCCCCCGGGCCACAGAAGCCGTAGTCCTCAAGTGTGACCAGGACCGTGTAGGTGTAGCAGTCGTAGATCTCCCGCAACTGGATGTCGTCGATGCCCATCCCCGCCATCGAAAGCGCGGCGCGCCCTGAGGCCTTGGCCCCAGTCGTGAGGCCGAAGGTGCTGTCCGCGCGGAACGGGGCAGCGGGGTGCCCCTGCCCCCAGCCGCGAATCTCCACCGGCGGCTGCCTGAGGTCGCGGGCTCGCTCGGTCGTGGTCACGATCACCGCCGCCCCACCGTTGGAGACCAGGCAGCAGTCGAGCAGATGGAGGGGCTCCACCACCCAGCGGGAGGCGTGGTAGTCCGCAAGAGTCAGCGGTGTGCGCATCGTCGCGACCGGGTTGAGCTCAGCCCACCGGCGCTGGGAAACCGCGACCGCCCCCAGCTCGTCATGAGTGACCCCGAACGTGGACATGTAGCGGTCTGCGGCGAGGGCGTACCGATGCGTCGTACTGGTCAGACCCGCGGCAGTTTCGGCGCTACGCACTCCTCGCGCCTGCAATGACATCGCCTTGTACGCATCAGCACCGGAACTGGATTCGGACCTCGGAGTGTCCGCGAAGACGCAGGCCACCGCGCGGGCAGCTCCACTGTCAACGGCCTGCGCCGCTTGCGCGACCATCAATCCCGCCGAGGCGCCGAAGGCAGTCAACTGGGTGAGCACTCGCAGGTCCCGGAGACCGAGTCGGCGAGCCAGGGTCAGGTCGAGCGAGGGCTGGGCGAGGGCCGGGTTGATCAACAACCCGTCAATGTCAGTCGTCGCAAGTCCTGCGTCGGCTGCGGCAAGGGAGACCGCCTCCGCGGCAAGCTCGAAGGAGGTCTTGCCGAAGACCTTGCCCACCTCGGTGAGCCCCAGTCCCGCGATTGACGCCACACTTTCCTCCTTGACCGTACGTACGGTTCATAAGATATCGTGCTGAGTGGATCTGCGCCACTGACCGAGAGCGCTGCTGATTCGAAGACCGCCTGGATCAAACTGGAGACCTGACTGTGCGAGCCACGATGCAGCACCACCCGCTACGGATCACCGCGCTGTTCGAACACGGCTGTCGAGTGCATCCCCACTCCACCGTGACCGACTACGAGAACGGCGACCTCACCCCTCGTACGTTCGCGGAGGTCGCTGACGAGAGTCGTCGCCTGGCAACAGCACTGGCCGACCTGGGGATTGCCCGCGGGGACGTCGTGGCGACCTTGTGCTGGAACACGTCGCACCACGTTGCGGCCTACTTCGCCATCCCCGGAATGGGGGCGGTGCTGCACACCCTCAACCTGCGACTCCATGCATCCCAGCTGTCCTACATCGCGAGGCACGGCGAGGATCGCGCCATCATTGTCGACGCCGACCTGTTGCCGCTCCTGCAGGAGTTCATCGACTCGGTCCCGAGCGTCCGTGACGTGATCGTCGTGGGCGAGGTGGACCTCAGCGCGCTCGAGCACCCCGGCATCCACTTCCACGCCTACGCAGATCTCATCGCCAGCGCTGAACCCATGACCACCTGGGTCGACGGGGACGAGGACGAGGCAGCCGTGCTCTGCTACACGACGGGTACGACGGGCGACCCGAAGGGTGTCGCATACAGCCACCGTTCGACCTACCTGCACACCCTGATGATCTCGACCGGGAGCGCCTACGGCTTCAGCGACTCCGACACTGCCTTGCCCGTGGTGCCGATGTTCCACGCCAATGCCTGGGGATGGGTGCACGCCGCGTGGATCGCGGGCGCGAACCTCGTGATGAGCGGCCGCTTCCTCCAGGCACCGCATCTGGCGACGATGATCGACAAGGCCCGGCCGACCATGCTTGCTGCCGTGCCCACCATCTGGAGCAGCCTGAGTGAACACGCGCATTCCGAGGGCGTTGATCTCACCGGCCTGCGGGTGGCCGTGTCGGGCGGATCCCCGCTGTCGCCAGCGCTGGCACGGCAACTTCGCGACAGGAACCGGCTTCAACTCACCCAGGGCTGGGGCATGACCGAGACGTCACCCTTGCTCACCTTCTCCCGCCCTCCGGCTCGCACCCCCGCCGACGACGAGATCACCTGGACCACTCGAACCGGTCGACTGATCCCGGGCGTCATGACTCGAATCGTTGACGAGGAAGGCCGCATCCAGCCGTGGGACGGACAGTCACAGGGCGAAGTGGAGGTGTCCGGCAACACGATCACCGGCGCCTACCTCGGCGACTCCGATCCCACCAAGTTCCGCGACGGCTGGCTGCGCACCGGCGACCTCGGCGTGATCCACCCCGGTGGTTGGGTGCAGCTGAAGGACCGCCTGAAGGACGGCATCAAGAGTGGGGGCGAGTGGATCTCCAGCGTCGAGCTGGAAAACGCCATCGCGGAACACCCCGCGGTGGCCGAGGTCGCCGTGATCGGCGTCCCGGACCCGAAGTGGGAGGAACGGCCGCATGCCTTCGTCGTCCTGACCCCCGAGGCGAAGGCGAGCGCCGAGGATCTCATGGACTTCCTCACCGGCAGCGTGGCGAAGTGGTGGATCCCGGAGCTGTGGACGTTTGTGGCGACCATCCCCCGTACGAGCGTGGGAAAGTTCGACAAGGTGAGCCTGCGCGCCCCGGTCAACTGACCCGGACGCGCTTGACGGCGGCTCTCAATGTCCTGACATGCCGCCGTCGACCGCCAGCGTGCTGCCGGTGACGTAGCCCGCTGCCGGACTGGCAAGGAAGAGCATGGCGGCCGTGATCTCATCGGGATTCCCCAGCCGCTTCAACGGGCTGCGAGCATTGATGAAGTCGTCGAGCATCTCGGCGGGCACCTCGGCGGTCATCTCCGTCGCGACGTAGCCCGGCGCGAGCGCGTTGACCCGGATTCCCCTGCGGCCGGCCCACTGCGCAGACAGGTCGCGGGTGAGACCGACGAGCCCAGCCTTGCTGGCGGCGTAGGCCGCCTGGGGGGCCGGGGCGGCGATGAACGCCAACGTGCTGGCGATGTTCACGATGCTCGCACCCGGCTGCATCTCCCGGGCGCACGCCTGGGACATCCAGTAGGCACCCATGAGGTTGACGTCGAGCACCTGACGAAACTCTTCGGGAGATTCGCGCAGCGCAGGCACAGCTGCGCCGACCCCTGCATTGTTGATGAGCACGTCGACACGGCCGAACTCCGCCATGGCCGTCCGAACGAGGGCGTCGCACTGACCAGGGTCAGCAACGTCCGTCGGAACACAGAGGGCGGAACGACCGGCACCCTCGACGGCCCTTGCCGTTGCCTCCAGCTTGTCAGCGCGACGAGCAGCCAGCACGACATCGGCACCCGCTTCGGCGAGGGCAACCGCGAACGCCTCCCCGAGGCCCGCGCTGGCGCCGGTCACGACCGCGACACGTCCGTCGAGACGGAAGAGGTCCAGCACACTCATCAGGCACCCACCCAGATCGGTTCACGCTTCTGGGCGAACGCATTCGCGCCCTCGAGGGCATCCTCGCTGGCGCCGACGGCTCGGAACTCAGCCTCGTTCATCTCCCACAGGGGGCTCTCCCAGTCGGACCCCACAGCGCTGCGCATCATGATGCGCTTGCTCGTCTGGACTGCCAGGGGCGCATTCGCTGCGATCTTCTCCGCGAGAGCGAGCGCCGTCGCCAGGACCTCCTCAGCAGGGACAACGCGGTTGACCAGCCCCCACTGCAGCGCTGTTGCGGCATCCAACGGCTCTCCGGTGAAGATTGCCTCGGCCGCGACCTTGGGAGGGATCTGCCGATGCAGCCTGAGCAAACCGCCAGCTGCGGCCACCAGCCCGCGCTTCACCTCCGGTAGACCCAGCTTCGCCGCATCGCTCATCACGGCCATGTCCGCCGCAAGGACGATCTCAGTTCCGCCACCGAGCGCGAAGCCGTTGACGGCTGCGATGATCGGCTTGTCCACGAAGTGCCGCACGAACCCGGCGAACCCCCGCTCAGGATGGTCGACGTCGAGCACCGTCCGTCCAGCACCCAGTTCCTTGAGGTCTGCCCCGGCACAGAATGCACGGCCCGCGCCAGTGACAACAGCCACCCGCAACTGGCGATCTCCTGCGAACTCTGCGAGCGCCGCTCCCAGGGCTCGGGACACGTCCGCATTCACCGCGTTCATCGCGTCGGGCCGGTTCAAGGTGATCAAGGCGACGGGGCCACGCCGATCGAGAACGACCGCTCGGCCAGTTGATTCGTCCGCTGGTGTTGACTTCATGTCGACGGTGCCTTCTGTCGTGGGCTGGTCATTGGCTCGCGCCACGGTACTATTGACCGTACGCACGGTCAACGTTACCGTGAGTTCGTCGCACGGACTGGTTCCGATGCACGTCATCAACCATTGGAGGGCTCATGGCCGCGCCTCAGACCGATCTCCTGTGCATTCATGGCTTCAACAGCAGCTGGCACAACTGGGACCCGGTGGTCGAAGGGCTCCGCACGAACCACCGCGTCCACGTGGCTCGCCTGGCTGGCCATGCCGATGGGCCGTTGCATCCGGCAACCGCACCAACGGCGGCGACGCTTGCTGACCAGCTCGAGCGCGACCTCGATGCCGCGGACGTGGAGCGTGCACACCTGGTGGGCAACTCGCTGGGCGGGTGGCTGGCCCTCGAGCTGGCAGCGCGTGGCCGGGCGCTCTCCGTCACCGCACTTTCGCCCGCCCTCGGCTGGGAGCCGACCGGTCGGCACCTCCAGGTGTTGGCACTGAAGCTGTTCCTCGGGGGCCAGCTGACGACACGCATGGCGCCGCTCCTTCCCCGCTTGCTGCGTTCGTCCCACGTACGACGAGCAGCGCTGAAGATCGCAGTGGAACACGGCGACCGGATGTCGGTCCAAGCCGCACTGGACTTCACTGAGGACATGGCCGAGTGCACGATCTCCCAGCCGCTCAAGCGTTGGTTCCTGAGCACCGAACACCAGCTCGGAGCCATCGACTGCCCCGTACAAATCGCTTGGTCAGAGCATGACGCGCTCATCCCGCTCGATCCGTACGGTGCTCGCTTTCCTTCGCTGGTGCCCCACGCCGAACGGTTGACTCTTCCAGGAGTCGGACACGTGCCGATGTACGACGACCCAGAGCTCGTCACTCGTACGATTCTGGACTTCACCGCTCGGGTCTCCTGACCAGGTTCAGCTTGCGGCCGGAGACGCCATCGGATCAGACCGTGAGGCCCAGCTGGCGTGTGCTCTCCTCGCGCATCTCGATCTTGCGGACCTTGCCGGTGACAGTCATGGGGAAGTCGTCGACGACCAGGACGTAGCGCGGGACCTTGTAGTGCGCGAGCTTGCCGGTCGCGTACTCCTTCACCGCCACCGCATCCAACGGGGTCGCACCCGGCTTCATCTTGATCCAGGCACACAGCTCCTCGCCGTACTTCTCGTCCGGGACCCCGATGACCTGGACGTCCTCGACATCGGGGTGGGTGTAGAGGAA
>NZ_JBMCZA010000145.1:6286-6679 GCF_048654705.1 Nocardioides sp. CPCC 206348 | reverse complement strand
GGGAATGACCTCGCGCCTGCCTTCCTTGTCACCACCATCGGGTCCATCAACCCCGATTAACTTACTCAAGTTACTTGTCTTAGAGTGAGCGACTCCTGCGGCCCACCCGGCTGCTCCCCGGCGCGATCACGAGTCGTGCCCGCAACGAGAAGGAAGACGATGTCCGACGACATTCCCCTCATCGAGGCCCCGAAGTCCCGCCTGCCCCTCCTGCTCGGCATCGGTGTCGTGGTGCTCGCACTCATCGGCGCCGTGATCTTCTTCGCCACCCGCGGCGACGACATCCCCCGCGCCACCGGCAAGGACGCCACCACCGAGCTGGACAAGGACCGTCCGGTGAAGGTCGTGCTCGGCACCGTCGGCGCTTCCGACGCGTACTGGAAGACCCTCACC
>NZ_JBMCZA010000145.1:4850-6271 GCF_048654705.1 Nocardioides sp. CPCC 206348 | reverse complement strand
AAGGAGGCCGGCATCGACCTGGAGGTCAAGGACTTCGCCAGCTACCCGCTGCCCAATCCCGCACTGAGCGAGGGCGAGCTGGACGCCAACCAGTTCCAGCACATTGTCTACCTCGCCGAGCACAACGTCGCGAACAACGACGACCTGGTCCCGATCGGCTCCACCGCGATCTACCCGCTCGGCCTCTACTCGAAGAAGTACGACGACGTCGCCGACATCAAGGACGGCGACACGGTCGTGGTCCCCGATGACGACTCCAACCAGGCGCGCGGCCTGCTCGTGCTCCAGTCGGCCGGCCTGGTCACGCTCAAGGACGGCGGCTCGATCTTCTCGACCGTGGCCGACGTCGACGAGTCGGCTTCGCGGGTCAAGGTGAAGGCCGTCCAGGCGGACCTGACGGTCACGTCGCTGCCCGACGTGGCGGCCGCGATCATCAACAACGACTTCGTCGCCGACGCCGGCCTGGAGTTCGACGACGCCATCGCCCAGGACGACCCCTCGTCGGAGAAGGCGCTGCCCTACGTCAACATCTTCGCGGTCCGTGCCGAGGACAAGGACAACCCGGTCCTGCTGAAGCTCGTCGAGATCTACCAGCAGACGCAGGCCGTGCTCGACGGCGCCGACGAAGCATCGGGCAACACCGCCGAGTTCCTCACGATCAGCCAGGCCGACCTCGAGAAGAGCCTGCACCAGGTCGAGGCCCAGATCCGCGAGAAGAAGTAGGCGCCACTCTGATGGGACTCGTGGAACTGCGGGGTGTCGTCAAGGAGTTCGCTCCGGTACGACGTGGCGACACCCCGATCCGTGCCGTGGACGGTGTCGACCTGACCGTCGAGCAGGGCGAGATCTTCGCGATCGTCGGGTACTCCGGCGCCGGGAAGTCGACCCTCGTCCGGCTGGTCAACGCACTGGAGCCTGCCACCTTGGGGAGCGTGGTGGTCGACGGCGTCGACATCACCACGCTCTCCGAGCGCGAGCTGCGCAAGGTGCGGCTCGACATCGGCATGGTGTTCCAGCAGTTCAACCTGCTCGACTCGCGCACCGTCTGGGGCAACCTGGCGTTCCCGCTCACCGTGGCGGGAACGCCGCGACGGGATCAGCAGAAGCGGATCTCGGAGCTGCTGCACTTCGTCGGCCTCGGCGACAAGGCGCATGCCCGCATCGATGAGCTCTCGGGCGGACAGAAGCAGCGCGTCGGCATCGCCCGTGCACTGGCCACCAACCCGCAGCTGCTGCTGGCCGACGAGGCCACCAGCGCGCTCGACCCCGACACGACCCGCGACGTCCTCGACCTGCTCGCGAAGGTCAACCGGGAGCTCGGCATCACCATCCTGCTCATCACCCACGAGATGGACGCCGTACGACGGATCGCCCACCGCGTCGCGGTCATGGAGAACGGGAAGGTCGTGGAGGAGGGCGTC
>NZ_JBMCZA010000145.1:4257-4840 GCF_048654705.1 Nocardioides sp. CPCC 206348 | reverse complement strand
ATCCTGCTCATCACCCACGAGATGGACGCCGTACGACGAATCGCCCACCGCGTCGCGGTGATGGAGAACGGCAAGGTCGTGGAGGAGGGCGTGACCGCCGAGCTGTTCGCGGAGCCCCGGCATCCGGTGACCCGCCGCTTCGTGGGCTCGGTCGTCGACGACGTCCCGTCGCCCGTCGCGCTCGACGCCCTCCGCGCACGGCACCCCGGCCGCTTCATCCGGATCGCGTTCCGTGAGGGAACCGCGCGCCAGTCCGAGGTGTTCGCCGTGCTCCTGCGCCACGGGGTCGAGTTCGAGCTCGTCTTCGGCGGGATCGAGGAGATCCAGGGCCACACCTTCGGGAACCTCACCCTCGCCCTCACCGGCGAGGACGCCGCGATCGAGGACGCGCTGACCGACGTCAGCGGGCTCGTCGCCTGGACGGAGGTGGCCTGAGATGGACGCGTTCGCGATCGACACCCGTCTCGGCGAGCTGCAGTCGGAGTTCTGGTCGGCCACCGGCGGCACCCTGGTCATGGGCTCCATCGCCTTGGTGATCGGTGGCCTGCTCGGCCTCGGGCTCGGCCTTGGACTCTTCCTCACG
>NZ_JBMCZA010000145.1:3958-4247 GCF_048654705.1 Nocardioides sp. CPCC 206348 | reverse complement strand
ATCACGTTCACCGTCCTGGTGCCCGAGGCGCTCGGTCCGCTGATCCTCGGCTTCACGTTCGCGTTCGTGGCGATCATCGACATGACGGCCATCGCGGGCGTGATCGCGGGCGGCGGACTGGGCTCGTTCGCCCAGGTCTACGGCTTCCGGCAGTTCGACGAGATCGTCACCTGGGGTTCGATCCTCGTCCTTGTCGCGATCGTGATGGTGATCCAGGTGTCCGGGAACCTGCTGGCCCGCAAGGTGCTGCGGCGCTGACCCAGGACCGTCTCCGACGGCAGGTCAGCAC
>NZ_JBMCZA010000145.1:3821-3948 GCF_048654705.1 Nocardioides sp. CPCC 206348 | reverse complement strand
GTCCTTGCCCTGCTCCTCGCCAGCACCGCCCTGTTCGCCGGCTGCAACGACGACGGCCCCGCTGAGGCGAACGACGAGGTCACCTCGACCGCCACGAACGAACCGACGACCGACACCACAACGAACC
>NZ_JBMCZA010000145.1:3135-3811 GCF_048654705.1 Nocardioides sp. CPCC 206348 | reverse complement strand
GAGCTGCAGTCGGAGTTCTGGTCGGCCACCGGCGGCACGCTGGTCATGGGCTCCATCGCCCTGGTGATCGGCGGCCTGCTCGGCCTCGGGCTCGGCCTGGGACTCTTCCTCACCCGCAAGGGCGGGCTCTTCGCCAACCGCCCCGTGTTCGTGGTGCTCAACGTGCTGGTGAACTTCTTCCGGCCGATCCCGTTCGTGATCTTCGTGGCGGCCCTGCAGCCGCTCGCGCGCCTCGTGATCGGCACCGGCATCGGGATCTGGGCAGCGACGTTCGCCATCACCATCGCCGCGATCTTCGGGATCAGCCGGATCGTCGAGCAGAACCTCGTGACGGTGAACCCCGGCGTGATCGAGGCCGCGCGCGCCATGGGCGCGAGCCGCACTCGGATCACGTTCACCGTCCTGGTGCCCGAGGCGCTCGGTCCACTGATCCTCGGCTTCACGTTCGCCTTCGTGGCGATCATCGACATGACGGCCATCGCCGGCGTCATCGCGGGCGGCGGACTGGGCTCGTTCGCCCAGGTCTACGGCTTCCGGCAGTTCGACGAGATCGTCACCTGGGGTTCGATCCTGGTCCTCGTCGCGATCGTGATGGTCATCCAGCTGTCCGGCAACCTGCTGGCCCGCAAGGTGCTGCGGCGCTGACGAAGGACCGTCTGCGACGGCAGGTCAGTCG
>NZ_JBMCZA010000145.1:2896-3125 GCF_048654705.1 Nocardioides sp. CPCC 206348 | reverse complement strand
GCGCAGTGGACGCCCACCGGCCTGTTCGAGGACGGCGCCGTGCTGTGCGAAGGCGAGCTGATCCACTGGGCAGCCGATCCGGCTGCGAAGAAGCTCTTCGTCCTGACCGACGAGGACGCCACCATCACGCAGCTGTCCGTGAGCGCACCCGGCCCGCACACGGAGCACGGCGACCTCGAGGTCGGGTCGACGTACGGCGAGCTCAAGCGGGCGTTCCCCACCCTCACCC
>NZ_JBMCZA010000145.1:1339-2886 GCF_048654705.1 Nocardioides sp. CPCC 206348 | reverse complement strand
GCAACAAATCAGCAGGAACCGGCATCACACGAAGCATGAACCTGCACTCGCGCCGTACGCCGACGGTCCTTGCCCTGCTCCTCGCCAGCACCGCCCTGTTCGCGGGCTGCACTGACGACGATCCCGCCGAGGCGAGCGACGAGGTCACCTCGACCGCCACGACCGAACCCACGACCGACACCTCCACGGACCCGACCGAGGACTCGACCGAGGACCTGGTGATCCTGCCCGGCTCGATCGGTGAGGCGCGCGTCGGCATGACCCGTGCGCAGTGGACGCCCACCGGCCTGTTCGAGGACGGCGCGGTGCTGTGCGAAGGCGAGCTGATCCACTGGGCCGCCGATCCGACGGCCAAGGAGCTCTTCGTCCTGACCGACGACGACGCCACCATCACGCAGCTGTCCGTGAGCGTGCCCGGCCCGCACACGGAGCACGGCGACCTCGAGGTCGGGTCGACGTACGGCGAGCTAAAGAGGGCGTTCCCCACCCTGACCAAGCCGGTCGACGACGGGTTCGACCAGGCGTCGGTCTACCCGCCCGGCGAGGAGGACGGCCTGGCCTACCTCAGTTTCCTGCTCGACTCCCCCGCCGGCAAGGTCACCGACGACACCACGATCGCGAAGATCGCGGTGACCGGCGGCGAGAAGCCCTACTTCCAGTACGACTGCTAGATCGATGCAGCGGCGAACTGCGCCGCGTGGAGGTGGGCGAAGGGACCGTCCGCCTCGAGCAGCTCGGCATGCGATCCCTGCTCCACGATCCGACCGTCCTCCATCACCAGGATGAGGTCGGCGTCGCGGATCGTGGAGAGCCGGTGCGCGATCACGAACGACGTCCGGTCGGTCCGCAGCGCGGCCATCGCGTGCTGCAGCAACAGCTCCGTACGAGTGTCGACCGACGAGGTCGCCTCGTCGAGGATCAGCAGCGCCGGCTGGGCAAGGAACGCCCGGGCGATGGTGATCAGCTGCCGCTCGCCTGCCGACAGGTTGGAGCCCTCGTCGTCGACCCGGGTGTCGTAGCCGTCGGGCAGCGAGTGCACGAACCGGTCGACGTACGTCGCCCTGGCTGCCGCGCGGATCTCGTCCTCGGTCGCGTCGGGGCGGCCGTACGCGATGTTGTCGCGGATGGTGCCCTCGAACAGCCACGTGTCCTGCAGCACCATCCCGATCCGGCTGCGCAGCTCGGCCCGCGAGAGGGCCGTGATGTCGGTGCCGTCGAGGGTGATCCGGCCGGCACTGAGCTCGTAGAACCGCATGATCAGGTTGACCAGCGTGGTCTTGCCCGCGCCGGTAGGCCCGACGATGGCGACCATCTGGCCGGGGTGCGCGACCAGCGACAGGTCCTCGATCAGTGGCTCGTCGGGGTCGTAGGAGAACGACACCCCCTCGAACGCCACCTCGCCGGCTGTCTCTTCGCGTACGGCGTCCGAGGCCCGCGCGGCGGCGACGGTCGCGACCGCCGACGCGTCCACCTCCTCCTCGGCGTCCAGCAGCTCGAACACCCGCTCCGCCGACGCAACGCCGGACTGCAGCAGGTTGGCCATCGAC
>NZ_JBMCZA010000145.1:235-1329 GCF_048654705.1 Nocardioides sp. CPCC 206348 | reverse complement strand
ATGATCAGGTTGACCAGCGTGGTCTTGCCCGCGCCGGTCGGCCCGACGATGGCGACCATCTGGCCGGGGTGCGCGATCAGCGACAGGTCCTCGATCAGCGGCTCGTCGGGGTCGTAGGAGAACGACACCTCCTCGAACGCCACTTCGCCGCGGGTGTCCTCGCGGGCCGCGTCCGAGACGCGAGCGGCGTCCACGGTCGCAACTGCCGACGGATCCACTTCCTCCTCGGCGTCCAGCAGCTCGAAGACCCGTTCCGCCGACGCCACCCCCGACTGCAGCAGGTTCGCCATCGAGGCGATCTGGGTGATCGGCTGCGAGAACATCCGTGAGTACTGGATGAACGCCTGGACGTCACCGATGCTCATCGACCCCGACGTCACCCGGAGCCCACCGACGACGGCGATGATCACGTAGTTGATGTTGCCGACCAGCATCATCACCGGCATCACGAGGCCACTGATGAACTGTGCCTTGAACGACGACTGGTACAGCGCCTCGTTGGCCTCGTCGAAGCCCGCCTCCACGCTCTCGCGGCGACCGAACACCGACACAAGGGCGTGGCCGGAGATGGCCTCCTCGACCTGGCCGTTGAGCTTGCCGGTCTGGCGCCACTGGTTGATGAACTGGCTCTGCGAACGCTTCATGATGCGGCCGCTCGCGAACATCGCGATCGGCACCGAGACCAGTGCGATCAGCGCCAGCAAGGGCGAGATCCAGAACATCATGCCGAGCACGCCGACGACCATCAGCAACGACGTGAGCAGCTGGCTCATCGTCTGCTGGAGGTTCTGTGCGACGTTGTCGATGTCGTTGGTGACGCGGCTGAGCAGTTCGCCGCGCGGCTGCTTGTCGAAGTACGACAGGGGCAACCGGTGCACCTTGTCCTCGACGTCGGACCGCATCTGCCGCACGGTCTCCTGCACGACGTCGTTGATGTAGTAGCCCTGCAGCCAGCCGAGCACCTGGCCACCGATGTAGATCAGCAGCGTGACCAGCAGCAGCTGGCCGACCTTGCCGAAGTCGACGCCCTGGCCGGGGATGAGGTCGAGGCCGCGCAGGAAGTCGGCGAACTGGCCGTCCCCGCGGGACTCGGC
>NZ_JBMCZA010000145.1:0-192 GCF_048654705.1 Nocardioides sp. CPCC 206348 | reverse complement strand
CTGCTGGCCGACCTCCTTGCCGATGTAGCCGGTGAAGACCGCATCGGTCGCCTTGCCCAGCAGCCACGGGCCGATCGCGACCGAGGCGACCGAACCGATGCCGAGGAGGAGTACGGCGAACGCCCGGCCCCGTGCGGGACGCAGGAGCCCGACCAGGCGCTTCGCCGAGGCGCGGAAGTTGTCGGCCTTCTG
>NZ_JBMCZA010000144.1:2780-44139 GCF_048654705.1 Nocardioides sp. CPCC 206348 | reverse complement strand
CGCTGTAGCGGTCGGGTAGCACCGTCAACGGGCGCGTAGAGGCGCGGACAGCGTGTTACAGCGACAGGCCGGACCGCAACAGGTAACAGGTGCGCGGGCGTCAGGTGCTGGGCGAGTCGAGCCGCAGCAACCACTCGTCAGGGAAGAGAACGCGCGGGATCAGCATCGAGTGTCGGCTGACCCGATCCTTCGCGATGATGAGGTCCCGCCCCACTCGATGGCTTCCGATACGCCCCCACGGCAACTCCATCGCTCCGGAGGCAGTGCGCATCACGAAAGCTGTATCAGTCGCCTCGGTGGTGACTGTTGCACCAACCGGGAACGCGGCCGCGAACATTCGCCGCACGGAACGACCTGCAACGAGGGCTCCAACGAGTACTGCCAGCCCGGCAGCGGCACTGAAGGCGCCCAGCAACCAGCCGCCGAGGAGTCCGAACACCGGCGCGATGACGAGGACCAGGAGGAGACCCGGCAGGCCAGGGCCGACCCAAGTTCGCCGGACGGCGGCGCCCAACAGATCGTCGTACGCGGCCTGCGTCACCGTCCAGGTCACCTGCTGCATGGGCGACAACGTACGGCCACGAGGATTCAGGAATCCGCGCGGTCAGGCGGTGGCGCGGTGCAGCGACACGATGCCGCCGCTCAGGTTGCGCCACTCGGGCGCGTTCCAGCCGGCGGCGCTGATCAGGTCGGCCAGCCCGCGCTGGTCGGGCCAGGCGCGGATGGACTCGGCGAGGTAGACGTAGGCGTCGGGCGCGGAGGACACCGCGGTGGCGACGGCCGGGAGGGCCTTCATGAGGTACTCGAGGTAGACGGTGCGCCACGGGGCCCATGTCGGGTGGCTGAACTCGCACACCACGAGGCGGCCGCCGGGCTTGGTGACCCGGCGCAGCTCGGCCAGACCGGCCCGGGGGTCGACGATGTTGCGCAGGCCGAACGAGATGGTCACCGCGTCGAAGGTGGCGTCGCGGAACGGCAGCTTCGTGCCGTCGCCGGCGGTGAAGGGCAGGTGCGGGAACTGCTTCTTGCCCACCTGCAGCATCCCGATCGAGAAGTCGCACGGTACGACGGTCGCGCCCGCGTCGCGGAACGGCTGGCTGGACGTACCGGTGCCGGCCGCGAGGTCGAGCACCATGTCGCCGTACGCCGGATCGACGGCGTCCAGCACTTCCTTGCGCCAGCGGCGGTCCTGGCCGAAGGAGAGGATGTCGTTGGTCAGGTCATAGCGCCGCGCGACGGTGTCGAACATCCGTCGGACATCGGCGGGCTGCTTGTCGAGCTCTGCGCGGGCCACCGCGGAAGCGTACCTACGCACGCATTACCCACTGATCGGCGGGTGAGCAAAAGTCGTTCGCAACCAACTGGCCTTCCGTGGCGTCTCCCTAGGCATGAAGACCAAGACGCGCGTCGCTCGCCGGATCAGCCTCATCACGCTGGTGGCCGCCCTGTGCTCCGTACTGGCGTACGGCGTCGGCTGGGCCGTCCAGAAGGACACCCTGCCGTGGGAGAGCGGCCCGCAGGCCGCGGGCGCGTCCCTGGGCGAGGACGACGAGATGCCCGGTGAGATGCCGGGCGACGGCGCAGGCAACGACGACCCCGTCGACGACGCAACCGACGTGCCGGCCGACCCGACCGAAGACCCGACCGACGACCCGACCGATGCGACGGACGACCCGACGCCGAGCACGGATCCCCAGCCCACCAAGGATCCCGGTCCCCCGCCCGCCGGACCGGCGCTGCTCTCCCCCGGTGACCGCGGCCCCGACGTCCGCGACCTCCAGGCGCGGCTGAAGCAGATCGACTGGTTCAGCGGAGATGTCACCGACAACTACGGCGACCTCACGACGAAGGCGGTCCGCGGCTTCCAGGCCAAGCGCGGGTTCGAGGTGACCGGCGAGGTCGACAAGCGCACCCTCGACCGACTGCACGCGATGACCCGCGTGCCGACCAGGGCGGAGCTCACCAACCAGCCGCCCCCGGGCAACGGGGGCAACAAGCCGGGCGCGCTCGACCCGCGCTGCAAGACCGGCCGCGTGATGTGTGTCGACAAGAGCAGCCGGACCCTGCGCTGGGTCGTGAACGGCCAGGTCCGCAAGACCGTCGACGTCCGGTTCGGCTCGGCCGAGCTGCCGACCCGCGAGGGCGCGTTCCACGTGACCCGCAAGAGCCCCAACCACGTGTCGAGCCTCTATCACACGCCGATGCCGTTCGCGATGTTCTTCTCGGACGGCCAGGCCGTGCACTACTCGCCGGACTTCGCAGCCAACGGCTACAACGGCGCATCGCACGGATGTGTGAACGTGCGGGATCGCGACGCCGTGGCGTGGCTGTTCGACCAGGTCGCCGTGGGCGACAAGGTCATCGTCTACTGGAGCTGACCGGGAGGGTCAGCCCTCGGTCTTCTCGAGGAGTACGTCGACGTAGTGGACGTACTCCTCCGGGTCCAGCCCGTTGCTGACGACGTCGAAGGTCACGCCGTCGGCCTGCACGTGGCACCCGATCTGGTAGTTGGCGCCGGTCAGCTCCTCGCCCGTCGGGACCCCCGTCGTCGGGTCGACCGACTCGACCCACTGCACGGCGCACGGGTGGCCGCCGAGCTTCTTGAGCTCGTAGTGGGCGCCGTTCTGGTTGTTCTCGAACGGGCCCTGCGGGAGCACCGGGCCGGCCGGCCCCGGGACCACGGTGACGATGATCTCGGCCGACCTGGTCTGGCCGGTGGGGTCGTTGAGCGCCGCCAGGCTCGCGTCGATGTCACGGTAGTAGCGCATGTCGGCATCGCCGTACACGTCGGTGAGGTTGGCGATCGCCTTCTTCTCCGCCTCCCCGAACGCCTTCGCGATGTCGTTGGCGTCGGTCACGTCCTCGGGCGAGTCGGCCTTGAAGTCCTCGGGCGTCGATTCGGAGAGCGAGATGAACCGGTCATCGAGGCGGTCGGGCAGCGCCGGCAGCTCGGCTGCGCTGGCGCCGGGGTCCTCGACGAGCTCCGGCAGGCCCACGCCGAAACCGACGGCACCGGCAAGAAGGACGACTCCGGTGGCGGCACCGGCAAGGGACGAACGTGCGATCGGCATCGGGCCATCATGCCCGGTCCACCTGAGAGTCCCGGACCCTGCCTACAGGTCGGAACCGTCGGGCAACCGGACGTAGTCGAGACCCCGCGCCCCGAGCAGGCGGCCGAACTGGCCGTCGATGATGCCGAGGCCCTCGCCGGAGTAGATCCGGTCGTGGATCGCCACGTTGCGCGCGGCGCCCACGGATCGGGCGAAGTCGACACCCTCGCTGGCCCGCATCCAGGGCGCACACACCGGCGCCAGGAGTACGTCGACCGGGAGGCCCGGCACGGTCAGGGCATCGCCGGGGTGGAACACGGTCTGGTCACCCACCGTCAGGACGTACCCGCTGTTGTGGAACCGCGGCAGGTCCGGGTGGATCACGGCGTGCAGCTCGCCGATCGCGCGGACGCCGATGCTGCCGACCTGCCAGCTCTCGTCGGGTGCCACGACCGTCACGCGCTCGGCGACGTCGGGTGCCGTGTCGCGGATCTGCGCGGCGACGGCAGCGATCGTGTAGATGGGCGCGTCGGTCGCGCGCAGGTGCTCGGGGTCGTAGTGATCGGGGTGCTCATGCGTGATCAGCACGGCGTCGACCCCGTCGACCGCCTCGCGCTGGGTCCAGACACCCGGGTCCAGCAACACGGTGGTGCCCTCGGACTCGATTCGTACGGCGGCGTGCCCGAACTTCGTCAGTCGCATGGCGCCAACGCTATCCGGTCTGGTGGTGCACGAAGCACCACCGCCAGTCCTCGCCCGGCTCGATCGAGCGCATCACCGGGTGCTGCTCCGCACGGAAGTGCGCGGTGGCGTGGCGGCCGGGCGAGGAGTCACAGCAGCCCACCTGCCCGCAGGACAGGCACATCCGCAGCGCGACCCAGCGCTCACCTTCGGCGACGCAGGCCGGGCAGGCGAGCTCGGCCGGCGGGTCGAGGAGGGGCAGCGATGCGAGGTGCTCGCACCCGTCGGCACGGCTGACGGTCGTCGTGCTCCGGAGCTCGGCGCGTTCGGCCTCCGCAGCGTCCAGCATCGATTCCTCGACGTCGAGCATGGCGAGCACCTCGCTGACGATCTCCGACGGGACAGTGCCCGTCGAGCGGATCTCCAGCACCCGTCGGCGTTCGGCGTCGATCATCTCCCCGCGCCAACGGGCGTAGAGGTCGCTCGGGCTCTCCTCGCCCTCGGTGGTGCCGAGGCGTTCCCACGCGGCGAAGTTGCGCTGCTCGATGCGCTGGATGATCAGGTCCCTGACCCGGTGGGGGTCGCTGCAGTCCTCGGCCAGCTCGTCGAGCTTGTGGAAGCCGGCCTTCGCTGCCTGCTGCAGCAGCGTCGCGCGGGCGAGGGCGTCGTCGTGCGGGTCGGGCGAGGGGACGCGCAGCCGGCGGGCGACCCACGGCAGGGTCAGGCCCTGGCCGAGCAGGGTGCCGGCCACCACGGCGAACGCGACGATCAGCAGCACCTCGCGGTGCTCGGTGTTCTCCGGGACGGTGAAGGCCGCGGCGAGCGTGACCACACCACGCATGCCGGCCCAGCCGATGAGGAACGAGTACCGCCAGCTGGCCCGCTCGCCCGTCACGGGGTCAGGACCGGGACGGATCAGCAGGAAGCGGGAGACGAAGACCCAGACCATGCGGAGCACGACGACCGCGACCAGCGTGGCGGCGCAGGCGGTCGCGATGGTGCCGACCCCGAACTCGCTCTCCTCGACCTCGGCGAGCAGCCAGTCGGCCTGCAGGCCGATCAGCAGGAAGACCGTGTTCTCGAGGACGTAGGCGATGGTGCGCCAGTTGGTGCGCTCCGCGATCCGCGACTGGGCGGTCTGCAGGATCGGGGCGACGTGTCCGAGCAGGAGACCGGCGACGACGACTGCGACCACACCGGAGGCGTGGATCTCCTCAGCGAGGATGTACGACGCGAACGGGATCACCAGCGAGATGGCGGTGTCCATCAGCGGGTCGGTGATCTTCTTGCGGAGGAAGCCGACCACGAGGAAGGCAAGGACGCCGACGACGAGGCCGCCACCGGCCGCGCGCACGAAGTCGAACCCGACCTCCCACACCGTCACGGTCGCGCCGATGGCCAGCACCGCGGTCCGCAGCGCGACCAGCGCGGTCGCGTCGTTGAGCAGGGACTCGCCCTCGAGGATGGTGACCACCCGTCGTGGCAGCCCGATCCGGCGACCGATCGCGGTCGCGGCAACGGCGTCCGGCGGCGCGACGACAGCACCGATCGCCAGCGCGAGCGGCCACTGGATCTCGGGGATGACGGTCCGGACCACCACGGCGACGCCCACGGTCGTGAAGGCGACCAGCCCTACGGAGAGCAACAGGATCGGGCGCCGGTTGGCGTTGAAGTCCACGAGCGAGGTGTTGACGGCCGCGGAGTAGAGCAGGGGTGGCAGCAGTCCGAGCAGCACCACCTCGGGCTCGAGGCGCAGCTCGGGCACGCCCGGGACGTACGACGCCGCGACGCCCACCACGACCAGGGTCAGCGGGGCGGGGATCTCGACGCGTTCGGAGATCGCGGTGACGGTCAGGACGACCACCGCGATGGCAACGAGCAGGAGTGCGATGTCCATGGCTACCGCTCCTCGGGGGTGGTGGCGAGGGCGCGGATCTGGAGGTCCAGGTCGCGCCGACCGACGCGACTGATCGTGGCCTCGATGACCTCGATGCCGCCATTGGGGCTGGCGAGCGCGTGCTCGAGTTCGGGGCGCGACGCGACGCGCAGGTGCGGGATCCGGGCGGCCGCGCACAGGCTGCCCAGGTCCATCCCGTGCGGCGTCCCGAAGAGCCGCTCGAAGGACGCGGCGTGGGCAGGCGCACCCTGTTCGAGCATCGAGAAGATCGCACCGCCGTCGTCGTTGGCGACCACGATCGTCAGGTCGGGCCGTGGTTCGTCGGGGCCGAGCACGAACGCCGTCTGGTCGTGCAGGAACGTCAGGTCCCCCATCAGTGCGAGGTTCCGTGGTCTCGAGACGGTCGCAGAGCGACCTCCTCGACCAACGAGCGAGCGACCGAGGGCAGCGCCGATCGACGTGCTGATCGTGCCGTCGATGCCCGCGAGGCCCCGGTTGGCGATCACCTTGCGGCGGGTGCCGACGGCCGGCGGGCGCGCCATCAGGTCCAGGTCGCGCACCGGGCTCGACGCGCCGACGACGAGCAGCCCGGCCGCGGGGAGGGCAGCGAACGTGGCCCCCGCGACGTCGTACGGCGTCAGGGTGGGCTGGTCCGCGAGCAACCGGTCGATCCGGCGACCCAGCGCGCGATCGGCCTGCTTCCAGGCATCGAACCAGGCCGGGTCGTCCACCTCGTCCTCAGTCCAGCGCGGCGCGAAGATCGCCGTCGAGCCCTCCGGCTTCGGCGGCCAGATGCCGCGGCCGGGCACCACGAGCACCTCGACATCGGGACGCTCGAGAAGACGGGTGACGGGGCGGGACAGGGTCGGGCGACCGAAGACCACGACCCGCTCGATGCGCGCGCCGAGGTCCGTGCCGACGAGCAGGCGGTAGGTGCGCAGGGCGTTCTCGCCGGTGCGGGCGCCGCTGGTCGGCTCGGCCAGCAACGGCCAGCCGGCAGCCTCGGCCAGCTGGCGGGCCGGCGGTCCCGAGTCGTCGCCGGCCACCACGACCGTGCGGGGGCCGCGGGGCAGGGCAGTGGGTTCGAGGCTCGCCGCTGGCACGCCTGGCACCTCAACCCCCGGCTGCCGTGCCATCGGCCCGCTGGTCGAGGTGCGAGCGTCAGCGAGCCTCGCAACCCGGGGCACGTCAGGAACGAGGGGGGCGTCGAGCTGCAGGTTCACGTGGACGACGTCGTGCGGCGGCGCGGCGACCGCGTCCAGTGCGGCGACGGTCGCGACGTCGTACGACGCCAGGAGGGGACCGAAGATGCCGGTCTGTTCGGTGGTCTGGTTGGCACCGGTGCCGCGCAGTCGTGCGGGGCGGTCGGCGGAGACCACGATCAGGCCGACGCCTGCGTGGACTCCCTCGAGGACCGCCGGGTGCAGGTTGGCGACGGCCGTTCCCGACGTGGTCAGCACCGCTGCGCGCGAGCCGCCCTTGGTCAGCCCGAGGGCCAGGAAGCCGGCCGTCCGTTCGTCGATGCGGGTGTGCAGGCGGGCTCCACCAGCCTGCGCGGACGCCCACAACGCCATCGACAACGGGGCATTGCGCGATCCCGGCGCGACGACGACGTCGGTGACCCCGGCCCGAGCGAGCCAGGCCACCAGCGCGTCCGCCAGGTCGGCGGCGCTGTCAGCAGCGCTCTCGGCAGAGGTCGGGGAGCTCATGATCGACGATCCTCCCGCAGCTCGCGCACCGCGGCGAGCCGGGCCTCCCAGTGCTCGACACGATCCGGGGCGGCGCCCAGCGCCGTCAGCTGTCGTACGTCGACCGTGGGCCGGAGCACGGGCAGGGCTCCGTCGACGGGGAGCAGGGGGTGGGCGACGACGTCCGAGGTGAGCAGCTGCACCGTGGCCAGCCCGCAGGCGTACGGCAGGTCGGGCAGGGAGGCGGCGAGCGCGACGCCGGCGGCGATGCCGACCGAGGTCTCGAGCGCGGACGACACCACGACCGGGAGGCCGATCCGTTCGGCGATCTCCAGGCAGGCGCGTACCCCGCCGAGCGGCTGCACCTTGAGCACGGCGATGTCGGCGGCCTCGAGGTCCCGCACCCGATAGGGGTCCTCGGCGCGACGGATCGACTCGTCGGCGGCGATCGGGACGTCCACCCGCCGGCGCACCCGGGCGAGGTCCTCGACGGACGCGGTCGGTTGTTCGGCGTACTCCAGGCCACCGGCGGCGCGATCGAGACGCCCGATGGCGAGCACGGCCTCGTCGACGGACCAGGCGCCGTTGGCGTCGACCCGGATCCGCCCGTCGGGACCCAGCGCGTCCCGCACCGCTTCGACCCGGGCCTCGTCGTCGGCAAGGGTCTGGCCGGGCTCGGCCACCTTCACCTTGGCCGTCCGGCAACCGCCGTCGAGCACGATGGCGTGCGCGCGCTCGGGACCGACCGCGGGGACGGTGACGTTGACCGGGACGAAGGTGCGCAGCGGGGCCGGCCAGTCACCGGCCGCCGACTCCTCGGCGCAGCGGAGCCAGGCCTCGGCCACGTCGGGCGGGTACTCCAGGAACGGGCTCCACTCGCCCCAGCCGCCGGGTCCACGCAGCAGTGCCACCTCGCGCACCGTGATGCCGCGGAAGCGGGTGCGCATCGGGATCGCGACGATCTTCACGGTGCAACCTCCTCGACCAGCGAGAGGAGTCCCTGGCGGTCGGGCTTGCCGTTCGGCAGCAGCGGGATCTCATCGAGGACGACGAACTGGCGGGGTGCCCAGGCGCGGGGGTGGGTCTCGGCGACCCAGTCGCGGAGGGTGGTCTGGAGGTCTCGAGACGGTCGCTGCGCGACCTCCTCGACCAACGAGCGAGACGGTCGCTGCGCGACCTCCTCGACCAACGAGAGAAAAGCGACGACGCGGTTGCCCCACTCCGGGTCCGGTACGCCGAGCACCTCGGCCTCAGCGACCGAGGGGTGGGCCAGCAACCGCTCGGCGACGGCGGGGCCCGGCACGTTCAGCCCGCCGCTGACGATCACGTCGTCGATCCGGCCGATCACGACCAGGCGTCCGTCCTCGTCGATGCGGCCGGCGTCGGAGGTGAGGAACCACCCGTCGACGAGCGTCTCGCGGGTGAGGTCGGGCTGGTCGACGTACCTGGTGAACAGGGTGGGGCCGGCGATCCGGATCCGGCCACCCTCGCCGAGCGCGATCGCGACGCCGTCGAGGGGCAGGCCGTCGTACACGCAGCCGCCGGCGGTCTCGGCGGAGCCGTAGGTGGCGACGACGTGGACGCCGGCCGCGGCGGCCCGGGCGCGCAGCGCGGGTCCGATCGGTCCGCCGCCGAGGAGCACGGTGTGCGCACGGCGCAGGGCGGACAGGTCATCGGGGGTGTCGAGCATCCGGGTCAGCTGGGTGGGGACGAGGGACACGAACCAGCCCGACCCCTCCGGCCAGCCCGCCTCCCCCAGGAGCACCGGGTCGTGGCCGGCCACCAGCGACCGCGCGACGACCTGCACCCCGGCGACGAAGGTCGGCGGCACGGCGAGGACCCAGGGACCGGTGGCGCCCAGCCGCGCGGCGGACGCGTGGACGGAGGCCAGCAGTGCTTCGCGGGTGAGCAGGACGCGCTTGGGAACGCCCGTGGAACCGGACGTCTCGACCACCAGGGCACGTGTGGAGGTGTCGCCCTCGAAGAGCCACGAGCGCAGGCCGGCGACCACCTCGTCGGGGTTGCCGCGCACCGTCCAGAAATCCACCTGACAGACGCTAGCGGTGCGGGCGAGTATGGGCGCGATGAGCACACCTGTCCCGGACACAGGATCGGGCACGTCCGGCGTCTTCCGTCGCCTGATCCCGCCCACTCCCCTGTCGCGCCGCCTCGCCCTGCAATCGATGCTGTTCTCCACCGGCGACGGTGCGTTCAACACCGGTAGCGCGGTGTTCCTCACGCAGGTGGTCGGGATGTCGGCGGGCAAGGTCGGACTGGCCCTCACCATCGCCGGGATCGCGGAATTCCTCTTCGCCTATCCCGCCGGTCGCGTCGTCGACCGGTTCGGCCCGAAGCGGGTGTGGGTGATCTCGACGGTGTTCCGGGTGGCGTGCTTCTGCGTGCTGCCGTTCGTCGGGTCCTTCTGGGAGTACGTCGCCCTGGCGGTCGCCTTCGCGCTGTTCGACTCCGCGGGCCACTCCTCCCACCACGCCTACGTCCTCGACGTCCTCCCCACCAAGGAGCGGGTCGAGACGCAGGCCTACATGTACTCCGCGCTCAACGTCGGCTTCACCCTCGGCGCGATCATCGGTGGCGTCGCCCTGGCCTTCGACAGCCTGGAGGTGATCCGCTGGACCCCGCTGTTCGCGGCCGCGCTGCTGCTGGCGAACGCGTTCTGGATCAGTCGACTCCCCGACGCACCGCACGACCTGCGGGTGGCCAGCGGCGAGACCCGGGTGAAGCCGATCGGACCGGGTCCGATGCGCAACCGGGGCTGGATGCTGGTGTCGTTCTTCCTCGGCACGCTGTGGACCAACCAGGTGCTGCTCAACATCGTGATCCCGCTGTGGCTGGTCGAGGCCACCGACGCACCGCACGTGCTGCTGGCGTGGCTGTTCGGCACCAACACGGTGCTCTGCATCTTCCTGCCGGCGTACACGTCGAAGGGGGTGCGGACCCTGGAGGACGGGCTGCGCTACATCTGGATCAGCTCGGGCTTCTTCGTGGTCTCGTGCGTGATCACGATGGTCACGCACTCGACGGTCGGGCTGATCACGGTGCTGCTGGTGTGGCTCGGGCACGTGACGGTGACCGGCGCCGAGCTCGCCGTCTCCGGTGCCAGCTGGTCGTTCCAGGCCGAGCTGATGGACCCGAAGCGGCGCGGGGAGTACCAGGGCGTCAACGACATCTTCGGCGCGCTCGGCTCGAAGTGGGCGCCGGCCCTCTACACATTCCTGGCCCTCTCCTGGGGCGCGGAGGGCTGGCTGGTGATCGCGGCGATCATCGTGCTCGCGTCGCTCGGGATGGGCCCGTCGGTGCGGATGGCCCAGGGCTTCGCCCAGCGGAACTTCCCGCCCGAGGAGGAGACCGTGCCGGACGCAGCACTCACGCCGGATCCGGCCTGAGCATCTCCCTGACCCGGAGCAGCACCTTGCGGGTGGTCTCCAGGTCGGCCGCGCCGAACTCGTCACGCAGGATGTCCTCCACCTCCATGATGTGGTTGAAGCCCTCCTGCGCGACCTTCTTCCCGTACTCGGAATAGCGAACGAGCTTCGCCCGCCGGTCCGTCGGGTCCTCGACCATCTCCAGGATCCCGAGACGGACCATGTCGCGGACCACCTCGCCCATCGACTGGCGGGTGATACCGACGCGCTGCGCCATGTCGGCAGCGCGCGAGCCTTCGGGGCCCAGCGTGGCGAAGACCGCGTTGTGGGAGCCGCCGATCTCCGTGAACCCGGCACGGTGCGCGTGGGCCAGCATGTCGTAGCTCAGCGCCCGCGCCGCCTTCTCGGTGAGCGCGATGAAGGGTTCGAAATCCGGACGGACCAGTTCGCTTGACATTTGACAGGTTGCCTTCCATTATCTGACAGGTAACCTTACTTTATCAGGAGTTGTCATGGATGCACGAACGATCCACTCCCAGGTCGCCCGGCTCTTCCGCCCCCTGTACGCCGGCGGCACCCGCACGGTGCGCGCCGCCGTCGAGCAGGAGTTCTTCGCGGTCGACTTCTTCAACGGCAGCAGCGTCGATCCGACGCGCGTCCGGGACGCGGTCGCTGGACGTCCCTACGCCCCCTGGGTCAGCTTCGAGCCCGGCGGACAGGTCGAGCTCAGCCTTCCCGTCGCACCGTCCGCGGCGGCGGCCGGACGCCACCTCGTCGAGGTGACCCAGGCACTCGCCGCGGACCTGCTCGGCTCCGGGATCGTCCTGTACGCCCAGCCGGTGCGGGCCTGCGAGCCCACCACCTCCCGGTTCCTGCGTTCGCCGCGGTACGACGCCATGGAGCGCCACTTCGACACGATCGGCCCCGCGGGACGCCGGATGATGCGCCACACCACCTCGACCCAGGTGTGCCTCGACTGGTGGCCGGGCCGCGCCGGCCTCGAGCAGTGGCGACTCCTGCTCCTCGCCGGCCCGTTCCTTGCCGCCGCGACCGCACGCAGCACCGGCCCCACCGGCCGGCTCACGACGTGGCTGGCCGCCGACCCGGACCGCACAGCGTTCGACGACCGGCTCCTGCGCGGCGACCCGGTGGCGGCGTACTCCTCGTTCGCGACCAGCGCCATGGACTTCCTCGGCGAAGGCGTCGAGGCACATCTGTCCACGCTCTTCCCTCCGGTGCGGCCGCGCGGCAGCTACCTGGAGGTCCGGTTCCCGGACGCCCAGCGCGCCGAGGACGTCGGGGAGCTGGCCGAGGGCCTCGCCGCTCTGCTGTACGACGACGAGCGCCGCCGTACCGCCCTCGCCTCCCTGGCGGGCGAACAGTCCCGGCTCGCCGAGCACTGGGCGGCTGCGGCCGCCGGGACCGGCGACGCAGAGCGCGGCCTGGCCCTCCTCGGCTCGCGTCGGGCGATGGAGGTGGCGGCATGAACGTCCTGGTCGTCACCGACCCGGTGGCCGACATCGACCCCACCATCGACGCGACGGTCGGCCTGGTGGCGGCACTGCAGCGCCTCGAGGTCCCGGTCTGGATCAGCACACCCGCGGACCTGTCCGTGGTCGACGGTCGCGTGCGGACGCTGGCCGCGCGCGTCGTGCTCGCCCCGCGCACGCGGGGCCGGGACCACCGCTGGATCGTGGAGCGCGACTGGTTCCACGTCGTCGAGCGGACCCGGTTCGACGTCGCGGAGCGGATGGACCTAGTGCTGCTGCGCATCGACCCGCCCGTCGATGCGCGCTACCTGCACACGACGTACCTCCTCGACCTCGTCGAGGCGGCCGGCACCCGCGTGACCAACCGGCCCGAGGGAGTGCGCGCCCTGCACGAGAAGGCCGTCGCCCTGCGCTTCCCCGAGCTCTGCCCGACCACACTGGTCACCACCGAACCCGCGGAAGTGCGGCGGTTCGTGGCCGACCACGGGGCGGCGGTCATCAAGCCCGTGGACGGCTTCGCCGGCCACGACGTGTGGCTGCTGCACGACGACGGAGCAACACGGGCGCTCGCGGAGTCGGCCACCGCGGGCGGGACCCGGCACGTGATCATGCAGGAGTACCTCGCTCGCGTGGAGGCCGGCAACAAGCGCCTGTTCCTGCTCGACGGGGAGATCGCCGGCGCGGTGCTGCGGCGCCCCGACAACGACGACTTCCGGATCGGCATGCCGTGCGCACCCGCCGAGGTCGACGACGCGGATCGCCACATCGCCCACGCCCTCGCTCCCCTGCTGCGCCAGCACGGCATCGCCCTGGCCGGGCTCGACGTCATCGACGGCCGGCTGATCGAGGTCAACGTCACCTGTCCCGGCGGGATGGCCAAGACCGACGCCCTGCTCGGCACCGACCTCTCCGGCGCGATCGTGCGCCGGCTGCTCGACCTCGACGAGACCCACCCCTCCTCCCCTTCCGACCTGAAAGTGATGGCCACCCGATGAGCACGATCGTGATCACCTGCATCGCCCTGATGGGCATCCTGCTGTTCCTCCTCGGCGCCAACGTGACCCGGCACCGGGCGATCCGCGGCGACAAGGGACCGCAGATGCCGACCGACCCCGCCGACCGCCTGCTCATTGCGCAGCGCGCACACGGCAACGCGGCGGAGTACGTGCCGACCCTCGTCGTCCTGCTCGTCGTCTGCTCGACGCTGACCGACGGCTGGTGGCTCGACGCCCTGGCGATCGTGGCCGCCGCCGCCCGGTTCACCCACGCCTACGGCATGCTCCGCGCCACGACGCTCGCGGCCCACGGCCCGGTCCGTGACTCGGGCGCGATGTTCACCTACCTCTCCGGCGTCGCCCTCGGGGTGACGGCCCTGGTCGCGATGTGACCCGATGAGACGGTCCACGGCGGGACGGCCCGTGATCGGCATCGCCGGCCACGGGTACGACGTCCCGAGGCCCTTCGGGACCCTCCCCGTGTACGGCGCCCCGCAGTCCTACGCGACGGCGATCCGCGCGAGCGGAGGGCTGCCGGTCGTGGTGCCGCCGGGCGCCGGCATCGACCTGCTCGGCGTGCTCGACGCCCTGGTCCTCACGGGCGGTGGCGACATCGATCCCGCCCGCTACGGCGGCGTGCCGGGGGCGGCGCGCGACGTGGACGCCGGGCGGGACGAGGAGGAGATCGACCTGGTCCGGGCGGCCGCCGTCGACGAAGTCCCGGTGCTCGGCGTCTGCCGCGGCCTGCAGGTCCTCGTCGTCGCGTTCAGCGGGACGCTGCGCACCGACGTGGACCACGATCATCCCGCGACGGGGCACGCTGTCACGACCGCACCCGGTTCGATCGTGGGCACCCTGATCGGCGCGGCCTCGACGACCAGCGCGCTGCACCACCAGGCAGTGGAGGATCCGGGACCGACGTGGGTCCCCACGGCCTGGGCGGGCGACGGGGTGATCGAGGCCGTCGAGCCCCGGCACCCGGGCTGGCCGGTGCTCGGCGTGCAGTGGCACCCCGAGCTCACCTGGAACGAATGGCCGCACGACCCGACCGGCCCGGCAATCTTCGGGTGGTTGGTCGCCGCGGCAGAAAAACGTTCGACACGGAGCCCGGTCGCGTCGTAAAATCGTCTTGATGTCAAGACAAGTCTCGGAACGCCTCCTGCGTCTCGCCGGCCCGACTTCCCTGGTCCGCCGGCTCTCGGCCCAATCGGTCCTCTCGGCATTCGGAGACGGCGTCTTCCTCACCGGCAGCGCCGTCTTCTTCACCCAGATCGTGGGCCTCAGCGCCGCGCAGGTCGGCCTCGGGCTGACCGTCGCCGGCGTCGTGTCGTTCTTCCTGGCCGTGCCGCTCGGCAAGCTCAGTGACCGGTACGGCGCCCGCCGGGTCTGGGCCATCGCATCGCTCATCGAGGCGCTGCTCTACGTCGCGTGGCTCGCCGTCGGCGGCCTCGCCACCTTCATCGCCATGATGATCCTGCTCGAGGCCGTGCAGGTCGGGAGCCGGGCAGCCCGCAACGCCTACCGCTTCGACATCTTCCCCCGCGAGGAACGCGTCTCGTCCAACGCCTACTTCCGGGCCGCCCGCAACGTCGGGTACACCTTCGGCGCACTGCTCGCCGGTGTCGCCCTGGCGACCAACAGCAACGACGTGATCCGCGCGGTACCGCTGATCACCGCCGGGTTGCTGCTGCTCAATGCCCTGCTCGTGTCACGACTCCCGGCCGCCGTACACGCGGCGACGGAGGAGCAGGCCGAGTCGGCGCTCGAGGCGGCCTTCGACGACGCCGGCGACAAGCAGAGTGCGCTGCGCAACCGGGGCTACCTCCTGATGTCGATCTTCGGCGGCGTGCTGGCCACGCACCAGGTCCTGCTCAACGTGGTGATCCCGCTGTGGCTGGTCGAGGAGACCGACGCACCACGCGTCCTGCTGGCCTGGCTGTTCGGCACCAACACGGTGATGGCGGTGGCCCTGCAGGTCGCTGCCGCGCGCGGCATCACGACCGTCTCCGACTCGCTGCGCGCCCAGCGCCGCGGAGCAGTGTTCTTCATGCTGTCCTGCGGGATCGTCCTGGTCACCCACGACACGATCGGCTGGGTGACCATCGCCCTGGTCTGGATCGGTCACGTCACGGTCACCGGTGCCGAGCTGTTCCAGTCGGCCGGCGAGTGGGGCCTGCAGGCCGAGCTGTCGGACCCGAACCGCCGCGGGGAGTACCAGGGCGTCAGCCAGCTGGGCCACACTGTCGGCTCGGTCTGGGCCCCGGCCGCCTACACGTTCCTCGCGATGGAGTGGGGTGCACAGGGCTGGCTGGTGATCGCCGCGATCGTGCTGGTGGCGGCCATAGCCATCCATCCGGCCTCCCGTGCAGCCGAACGGCACCTGGAGCGCTCGACCCCTGCGCCACGCCCGGCACCCGAACCTGCTTGAATCGCCGATCATGGCCACCCCCGCCCACTGGATCGCCGGCGCCCGCCTCCGGACCCTGCCCGCAGCCGTCGCCCCCGTCCTGGCCGGCACCGCCCTTGCGGCGTACGACGACCACGCGGTGTGGTGGAAGGCGCTGCTCGCGCTCGTGGTGAGCCTGGCCCTCCAGGTGGCGGTGAACTACGCCAACGACTACTCCGACGGCATCCGCGGCACCGACGACGAGCGCGTCGGACCGCTGCGCCTGGTCGGCTCCGGGCTCGCGACGCCGGCCGCCGTGAAGCGCGCAGCGTTCCTCGCCTTCGGCGTCGCCGGCGTTGCCGGACTCGCCCTGGCAGCCACCACGTCGTGGTGGCTGGTCGCGATCGGGGCGGTCTGCGTGCTGGCCGCGTGGTTCTACACCGGCGGCTCGAAGCCGTACGGCTACCTCGGCCTCGGCGAGGTGATGGTCTTCGTGTTCTTCGGACTCGTGGCCGTGGTGGGCACCACCTGGGTGCAGACCGAGTCATGGGGCACCATCGGCTGGGCGTCCGTCGTGGCCGGTGCCGGTGTCGGCGCCCTGGCCTGCGCGATCCTCGTGGCCAACAACCTGCGCGACATCCCGACCGACACGGTCTCAGGGAAGATGACGCTCGCCGTACGCCTGGGCGACGCCCGGACCCGAAAGTTCTATGCCCTGCTCGTGCTGGCCTCGGCGGCCGCCGTCATCGGCCTCGCCGTCCTCACCACGTGGTGGGCGCTGCTCGGCCTGGGCTTCCTGCTCCCGGCGGCCAGCGCGGCGCGCATCGTCCTGGGTGGCGCGCGCGGACCGGCGCTGATCCCGGTGCTCCAGCAGACCGGCATCGCCGAGCTGGGCTGGGCGATCCTGACCGGCCTCGGCCTGGTTGTTGCCTGAGGACTGACCCGGCGCCGGCTGGCTTGTCGCCATGCCAACTCGAGCCCTTGCAAAGTCAACCGCGGCGCGGCAGCGCGTCGAGAGGCGCGATGGCAGCTTGCTGCCCCTACCGGGCGCCGGAGACGCGCTCGCGCAGACTGTCAGTCGTCGTCTTCCTTGGCGCGCGATTCCTCGAACCGATCGACGATCCGGTCCGCCCGTCCGGCGACCCGGTGGGCGAACGCATTGCGCTGCCGCGCGAGCAGTGTGTACGACGCGAGGCCGCTCACCAGGAACGCGAACACCACGACGAGCAGCAGGTTGACGGAGTCCGCCACCAGGAACCACACGCCGAAGATGGTGCAGAACGCGGCGATGAACAAGGCGAGGCGCAGGCCGGTGTAGATCCAGAACTCCTTCACCCGCACAGGGTAGGCGTCGTGCCCGGACGTCCGGGCACGGGCATCCGGCAACGAGATGACCGGGCCGGGCCTACGCTGAGGGTGTGAAGTTCCTGCTGGTGGTCATCGTCTTCGCGGTCGTGACGTATCTCGCGATCCGCTGGATGCAGGACCGCGGCCCCGGAGCCTCCCCGGCCAAGCGCCGCCCGTCCCGGCCCCAGCCGCCCAGCCGCCCGATTGCCCCGGACGACGACGAGTCGTTCCTGCGCGACCTGGAGCGCAAGCGCCGCAAGCAGGCCCGCGACGCGAAGCCGCCGGACCCGCCCACCCCGCCTGCCCCCACGTCCGACTCCTGACCCCTCCCTCACCAGGTTGATTGATATCAATCAACCTGCGGAACGGGTGGTCCGAGCGAGCACGCCGGTCAGCGACCGCCGGCCACCCGCAGCGTGGTGGCGGTGACGTACGCCGCCTGGTCGCTCATCAGCCACGCGACCGCGTTGGCGATCTCCTCGGGCTGACCGGCCCGGCCGAGCGGGATCTGCGGCGCCATCCGTTCCACCCGTTCCGGGTCGCCGGTGGTGGCGTGCAGGTCGGTCGCGATCAGGCCCGGTGCGATCGCGACGACCCGGATGCCGCGGTCGGCGACCTCGAGGCCGAGGCCCCGCGTAGCCGCATCCAGGCCGGCCTTGGCCGCGGCGTAGTGGACGTACTCCCCCGGCGAACCGATGGTCGCGGCCCCCGAGGTGATGTTGACGATGACACCGCCGCGGTCCAGGAGCGCCACCGCTGCGCGGGCCACCAGGATCGGGCCGGTCAGGTTGATGTCGATGGTCCGCCGGATCTCTTCGGTCGGCGTCTCGTGAAGCGGCGCGAAGCGGTACGTCGCACCCGCGTTGTTCACGACGCCGGTGATCGGACCCACCTCGGCGGCGCGGGCGAACAGCTCCTCGATCCCGGCGTCGGTGGTCAGGTCGGCGCGGACGGTGACGCAGCGGACGCCGAGAGCGGCGATCACGTCGGCCGTCGCGCGGGCACTCGCCTCGTCACTGAGGTAGCCGAGCACCAGGTCGTGGCCCTCGCCTGCCAGTCGAGCCGCGATGGCGGCACCGATGCCGCGTGTTCCTCCGGTGACGATGGTCAGGGACATCGAACCAGCACCCCTACAACAGGGAGACCAGCGCGGGCGCCGGCGCGTCATCGACGAACCGCTCGACGGCGTACGAGTGCTGGCTGGTCGTCGAGAAGTAGTTGATCCCGATGAAGTTGAACCACAGGGTGGCGAGGCCGACGAGCGCGAGCATGGCGGCCTTGCGGCCCTTCCAGCCGGCGGTGGCACGGGCGTGGAGGTAGCCGGCGTAGACCACCCACGTGATGAACGCCCACACCTCCTTGGGGTCCCAGTTCCAGTAGCGGGACCAGGCCTCGTGCGCCCAGATCGGGCCGGTGATCAGCACCGCGAAGGTCCAGACCGGGAACGCGAAGGCGTGCACGCGGTAGGCGAGGCGGTCCAGCGCCGGCAGATCGGGCACGCGGCCCATCCAGCGGGAGAGCTCCCGTCCCGCGGCGGCGGCGCGACGCTCGGCCCGCATCCGGACGAGGTACATGATCGAGGCGATGCCACCGAGGGTGAACGTGCCGGTGGCGATCACGGCCGACACGACGTGGATGACCAGCCAGGGCGAGTTGAGCGCCTCGGTCAGCGGCGCGACCTCGTCGTGCAGCCAGATCACCGCGGTCATCAGGACCGTCAGCACGAAGCCGACGACGATGGGGCCCATCCAGGCGAGGCCGAACCTCTTGTGCAGGCCGACGTACAGGAGCGTCACGACGAAGGTCCCGGACACGGTGAACTCGTACATGTTGCCCCAGGGCACCCGGTTGGGGTCGGCGGCCATGCCGCGCCCGAGCAGGGCCACGAAGTGCACCGCGCAGGCGACGATCGTCAGCAGGAAGCCGAGGCGACCCAGGAACGCGATCGTCAGCCGGGAGCCGAGGCGGCTCAAGAAGGTGTCCCGCGCACCTCGCTCCACCTCGGAGGTCGAGGAGGTCGCACTGCGACCGTCTCGAGACCCGTCGCCACCGCCGGCCGCGACCAGCTCGCCCGCGGGCTGGCGCATCGCCGCCCACTCCGCAAGGTGGACGAGCAGCGCGATGAAGTAGACGAGACCCGCCATCGCAACCGCCTGGTTGCTCAGGGTCTCCCACGCGGTGTTGCTCACTTCGGTGCCTCCTGCAGTTGCGCCAACAGTCTGGCGAGGATCTCGTCCGTCTCACCGTTGCCGGAGCGATCGAGTACGGCGACCTCGACCCGAGTGCCGCCCGTGCCGTCCATTGTGTCCCCCGAACCCGCGACCGCCCGCACCCAGACCCGTCGTGGCCGCAGGAACAGCGACATGCAGAGCCCGATCAGGGCGAGCACGACACCGAGCAGCGCGACGCCCTTGCCCGGGGTCTGGCTGATCTGGACCCGGATCCACGGGTCGACCCGGTCGAAGGTGACCGAGCCCAGGCCGTCCGGCAGCTCGACGGTGTCGCCGATCTGCAGGTCGAGGCGGAACGGCTTGCCGTCCTCGCCCTCGACCGGGGTGGCCTTCGACTTGTCGAGCACGTAGACCGACTGGGAGCGACCGTCGTCCAGGCCGAGGTCACCGGTGTAGGCCAGCAGCGACAGCGTGGGGAACAGGTCATCACCGAAGACGGTGACGGGATCGCCATCGACCATCTCGAACGTCGGGTAGAAGAGGCCCTCGAGCCCGATCTGGCCGGGCTTGGCGGCGGGCGCCTTGACGACGCCGAAGGACAGGAAGGTCGCGTCCTGCGGCAGGAACACGGTCGGCCCGGTCGCGACGACGTCGCCCTTGCCGTCGCGCACCGTGATCACGGGGGCGTACCCGTGGCCGATCAGGAACACCTCGGTGCCGTCGACGTTCAGCGGGTGGTTGACCCGCAGCGTGTAGTCCTTCGCGTCGGACTGGCCCTCGCGGTAGGACAGGTCGGCCTCGAACTTGCGGGCCTGGCCCGCGCGCGGCCCGTCCCTGAGCCAGTCGACCCGGAACTCGTTGACGCTGAACCGGAAGTCCTTCATCTGCTGCTGGGTGAACAGTCCGCCCGGCTTGAAGTCGTCGTACTGCGTGAGGTTGTTGCTGAAGGTGCTGCCCTCAACGAGGATCACGCCGCCCTGGTAGCCCCAGAGCCCGCCGACCGCGAACCCGGCCAGCACGATCAGCACTGACAGGTGGAAGACCAGGTTGCCGGCCTCGCGCAGGTAGCCCCGCTCGGCCGAGACGGCGTCGCCACCTTCGGCGTCGGCCCGCAGCCGGTGCCGGCGGCCGAGCACCGCACGCGCCCGGTCGAGGACCTCGTCCGGCGTCAGGTCCGTCGTGTACGACGCATGGGCCGGCAGCCGCGACAGGTGACGCGGCGCTGCCGGGGGCTGGGCACGGAGCGCGCGGAGGTAGACGAACAGGCGCGGCACGATGCAGCCGACCAGCGAGAGGGTGAGCAGCAGGTAGATCGCGGAGAACCACGGCGAGCTGTAGACCGAGAAGAGGTCGAGGCGTTCGTACAGCGGGGTCAGCTTGGGGTGCTGGTCCTTCCAGCGGGTGACGGCGAGCGAGTCGACGCCCTGCTGCGGGATCACCGATCCGGGGATGGCAGCGAGGGCGAGGACCAGCAGCAGGATCAGCGCAGTGCGCATCGAGGAGATCTGTCGCCAGACCCACCGGGCGAACTCGCGCGCGGTCAGCTCCCCGGGACGGCGCTCGCGGGCGTCGGGCTTCGGGCCGGAGGTGCTCACAGCGCGGTCTCCCCGAAGTCGACGGTGCGCAGCTGCGCCCACTGGACGACGTGGTCCCACCAGCCGGTGACCATCAGCACGCCGATCACGACGAGGAAGAACCCGCCCGTGCGCATCACCGCGACCTGGTGGCGCCGGACCCAGCGCAGGGCGCCGACGGTGCGGTTGTAGAAGACCGCGACCAGGACGAACGGCAGGCCCAGGCCCAGGGCGTAGCAGAGGGCGAGGAGCCCGCCGCGCGCTGCGGTGGCGCCGTCGGCGTACGTCAGGTTCAGGATCGCCCCGAAGGTCGGGCCGATGCAGGGGCTCCAGCCGATCGCGAACATCGCGCCGATCACCGGCGCGGCCCCCAGGCCGACGGCCGGCACCTTGTGCATCCGGAAGTCGCGCTGCAGGAACGGCACCAGCCCGGCGAACGACAGGCCGAGCACGATCAGCAGCACGCCGAGCACGAGCGTGATCGTGTTCTCCCACTGCTGCAGCTCGGCTGCGAAGCCACCGAAGGCCGTGCCGGCGAACACGAAGACGACCGCGAAGCCCAGCACGAAAAGCACGGACCCGGCCAGCATCCGGCCGCGACGCTGGCCCGCCTCGCCACTGGCAAGGTCTGCTCCGGACAGGCCGGTGGCATAGGAGAGGTAACCCGGGAGCAGCGGCAGCACGCACGGGGAGAAGAAGGAGACCAGGCCGGCGATCAACGCCACCGGCACGGCCAGGCCGAGCGAGCCGACCGAGGCCTGCTCCGTGAACCACTCGCCCATCAGTCGCTCTCGGCCAGGGTGTCGTCGATCAGCGTGGAGAGCGTGCTCTTCGACGGGATGGGTCCGTTGATCAGCGCAGCGACACGGCCGTCCTTGTCGAGCAGGATCGTGGCGGGCGTGGCGTGCGGGGAGAACTTGCCCAGGCGCAGCAGGGTCTCGCTGCCCGGGTCGTAGAGGGAGGGGTACTCGACCCCCCGGTCGCGCTCGAACGCCGCCGCGTTCTCGGGCGCCAGGTCGCGGATGTTGATCCCGACGAAGGCCACCTCGTCGGCGTCGACCTCGGCCTCGGTGTCGACCAGCATCGGCATCTCGGTGCGGCACGGACCGCAGCCGGACCACCAGACGTTGAGGACGACGACCTTGCCGCGCAGGTCGGTCACGTCCAGCGCGTCACCCTGGACCGTCGTACCGGCGAAGTCGACGGGGTCCTCCCGGTCGCCCTTCGCCACCTCGATGACCTGGCCGTCGCCGGGGACGTAGTCGAGGTCGCCGGTACCGCCGATGTCCGAGCATCCGGCCATCAGCACCACGGCGGCGATCAGTGCCACCGAACGGGCGACACGACTCCTGCGGGTCATGCGGGTCATTCGGGAGGCGTTCCCTCCGGCTTGTTCTCCTCCGGCGCGTCACCGGCCGAGAACGGCGCGGCGATGTCGCCGGTCGGGATCAGGTCGATGGCGGGCTCGGCGTAGCTGACCTGGACCAGCTCCTCGCCGGCGAAGTGGAAGGAGGTGATCGAGCACAGCGTGCACTGGCGCTTGCGCGGGTCGTGCAGGAACGAACGCTTCTCGGCGGCCAGACGGGTGGTCCAGATCGGGAGCTGGTGCGAGACCAGGACGGCCTCGTGGCCCGTCGCGGCGACGCGGGCGTCGTGGACGGCCGCCATCATCCGCTCGACGATGGCCTTGTACGGCTCACCCCACGACGGCTTGAACGGGTTGTAGAGGTGGCGCCACAGCAGCGGGTTGCGCAGCGCGTTGTTGCCCTTGCCGAAGGTGAGCCCTTCGAACTGGTTGGTCGACTCGATGACCCGCGGCTCGAGGGTGACCTCGAGGCCGAGCTTCGCCGCGAGCGGTGCCGCCGTCTCCTGGGCCCGCTCCAGCGGCGACGAGCGGAGCACCGTGATGTCGTTGCCTCCGAGCGCCTCCCCGATCCGGTCGGCCATCGCGAGGCCGCGGGTGGACAGGTGGAACCCGTCGCGGCGGCCGTAGAGGACACCCCCCGGGTTGTGGACCTCGCCGTGGCGGACCAGGTGGACGACGGTGTCGGGCGTGCTCATGCGGTCTCCCCGGAAACGGCCGCGGCAGCCTCGGCTGCAGCGGGAAGGGCGTCAAGGACGTGCTGGACGGCGCGGTCGTCGTGGGACGACGACACGAACCAGGCTTCGTACGCCGACGGCGGCAGGTGCACGCCGCGGTCGAGCATCGCGTGGAAGAAGGCGCCGTACGCCGCCACGTCGGTGCGCTGCGCCTCGGCGTAGTTGGTGACGGGTTCCTCGGTGAGGAACACCGAGAACATCGAGCCCGTGGACTGGATGACGTGGGGGACGCCAGCGGCCGTGAACGCCTCGGCCGCGCCGGCACGCAGCGCGTCGGCGACGACGTCGAGCCGGGCGTAGACCGCGTCGTCGGCGGCAGTCAGGGTGGCGAGGCCGGCGGCGGTGGCGATCGGGTTCCCGGACAGCGTGCCCGCCTGGTAGACCGGCCCCTCGGGTGCGAGGTGCGCCATCACGTCGGCCCGGCCGCCGAACGCGGCGGCCGGGAAGCCACCGCCCATCACCTTGCCGAAGGTCGTCAGGTCGGGGGCCCAGCCCTCGACGGCACCGTCGGTGCCCCACTGGCCGGACGCGGAGACCCGGAACCCGGTCATCACCTCGTCACTGATGAACAGGGCGCCGTGGGCACGACACGTCTCGGCGAGGAACTTGTTGAAGCCGGGCGCCGGCGGGACCACGCCCATGTTGCCGGGCGCCGCTTCGGTGATGAGGCAGGCGATCCGGTCGCCGTACTCGGCGAAGACGGCGGTGACCGCAGCCGGGTCGTTGTAGGGCAGGACCACGGTGAGGTCGGTCGAGCTGGCCGGTACGCCCGGAGTTCCCGGGACGGAGAAGGTGGCCAGGCCCGAGCCGGCCGACGCAAGGAGCGAGTCGACGTGGCCGTGGTAGCAACCGGCGAACTTCACGACGACGTCGCGGCCGGTGAAGCCGCGCGCCAGCCGGATCGCCGACATGGTGGCCTCGGTGCCCGAGGAGACCAGGCGCAGGCGCTCGACGGGGGTGCGCGCGACGATCGCCTCCACCAGCGCGACCTCGCCCTCCGTCGGCGTGCCGTACGACGTCCCGCGACCGACCGCTTCACGCACGGCCTCGACGACGGCCGGGTGGGCGTGGCCCAGCAGCATCGGGCCCCACGAGCAGATCAGGTCGACGTAGGTGTTGCCGTCGACGTCGGTCAACCAGGGACCGGTCGCGGAGGCGATGAAACGAGGGGTTCCGCCGACCGCGTTGAAGGCGCGGACCGGCGAGTTGACCCCGCCGGGAGTCACTGCCCGGGCCCGGGCGAAGAGGGCGTCGGAGCCGCTGGTGGGGCCGGTGGTGGGGCCGGTGATCACGAGGTCGGGCACCGCGCCATTGTCACTGATCGACCCCAGCCGCCCGCCATCGCGGTCCGATTGGCCCCCGGGACTAGTTCGTCGGGCACATACCACGCCGTCCGCTTTGTGAGCGGGAACATGTGACACCCGTAACGTCGGTGTGTCAAACTTCGTTGTCCAGGTGTCATGCCATTCGGTTGGTCCACATCGTGGGTCACCGGACTACGCGTGACGCACGGGTGGGCCCAGCGAGGGAGTGGCCCACGGAAATCGGCCGAAAGGCCCGGGGAGAGAGTCCGATACATGTCGAGGAAGCGTCTGGGGCGTCTGCAGCGCGTCGCCACCATCATTCCGCTCGCTCTGCTTTCAGCAGCGTGGACCGCATCCGTTGCCGGTATCGGCAGCGTCGCAGCGCCGGTCATCGCCGCTGAGGGTCCGGGACAGGTCACCGACGGCACCAGCGTGCCCGAGGAGTCGATCGAGGACCCGGCCAGCTTCTCCGACCCGGCCAACGTCGAGGGTCTCAACGGTGGCAACGAGGCGGGCATCATCTCCGCCGCGTCGACCAACGCGATCCCGGCCGCCGCTCTCGCTGCCTACCAGCGTGCCGAGACGGTCATCAACTCCGCGGACGAGTCCTGCAACATCACCTGGCAGCTCATCGCCGCGATCGGCCGTGTGGAGTCCAACCACGGTCGCTTCGGCGGCAACGTCCTCAACGACGACGGTGTGGCCACCCCGGGCATCTACGGCCTCCCGCTCAACGGCACCAAGAACACCCAGGCGATCTCGGACACCGACGCCGGTGTCTACGACAACGACGCCAAGTGGGACCGCGCCGTCGGCCCGATGCAGTTCATCCCCTCGACCTGGCAGGTCGTCGGCGTGGACGCTGACGACGACGCCGCCCGCAACCCGCAGGACATCGACGACGCTGCTCTCGCGGCCGCCGTCTACCTCTGCTCGGGCGACGGCGACCTCTCCACGGTCGTCGGCCAGCGCGCCTCGGTCTACCGCTACAACCACAGCCAGGCGTACGTCGACCTGGTCCTCAAGATCATGAACGCCTACCTCGAGGGCGACTTCACCTCGGTGCCGAACAACTCGACCGCCGCGGGCTACGTCGTTCCCGAGCCGCCGAGCTTCAACTCGGGCCACAAGAAGGGCAGCAAGGGCGGTTCCAGCAGCACCGGTGGTTCGTCCACCGGCGGCACCGGCGGCACCGGCCAGACCCCGGGTGGCGAGACCCCCGGTGGCGAGACCCCCGGTGGCGAGACCCCCGGCGGCGAGACCCCCGGCGGCACGCCGACGATCCCGAAGACCAACACGCCGCTCGACCCGGTCATCGAGACCGTCGACGACGGCGTCGGCGCGGTCACCTCGAACCTGATCAGCGGCCTCCTCGGCCCGCTCGTCAAGGCCGAGGCCGGACCCGCCTGCAAGGCGGCCTACCCGAAGCTCACCCAGACGGTCCAGCTGCTGAACTGCCTGCTGAGCTACGGCCTCGCGGCGCCGTAACACCAGAACAACGAACGAGAGCCCCGGACCAACGGTCCGGGGCTCTCGTCATTTGCGTCAGCGGCGCAACAGTCCGGCGGCCTCGGTCGCCCAGTACGTCAGGATCATGTCGGCGCCGGCACGACGGATCGAGGTGAGCGTCTCCAGGATCGCGGCCTCCCGCTCGATCCACCCGTGGGCGGCAGCGGCCTCGACCATGGAGTACTCGCCGGAGATGTTGTAGGCCGCCACGGGCACCCCGAAGTCGGCGGCGGCGTCCGCGACACGGCGCAGCACGTCGAGATAGGCCAGGGCGGGCTTCACCATCACGATGTCTGCCCCCTGCTCGATGTCCAGGAGGGCCTCCCGGACGCCTTCGCGGGCATTGCGGCCGTCCTGCTGGTAGGTGCGCCGGTCGCCCGTCAGCGAGCTGTCCACGGCCTCCCGGAACGGCCCGAAGAAGGCGGAGGCGTACTTCGCGGAGTAGGCAAGGATCCCGACGTCGGTGTGACCGACGTCGTCGAGGGCCGCGCGGATCACGGCGACCTGCCCGTCCATCATTCCGCTGGGGCCGACCAGGCCGGCACCGGCCTGCGCCTGCACGACGGCCATCGCGGCGTACTGCTCGAGCGTGGCGTCGTTGTCGACCCGGCCCTGGGCATCGAGGACGCCGCAGTGTCCGTGGTCGGTGAACTCGTCGAGGCACAGGTCGCTCATCACGACGAGCTCCTCCCCCACCTCGGCCACCACGTCGGCGATCGCGACGTTGAGGATCCCGTCGGGGTCGATGCCGCCGGAGCCGGTCGCGTCCTTGTGCTCGGGGATCCCGAACAGCATCACGCCGCGCAGTCCGGCTTCCGCCGCCTCCGCCGCCGCCTTGCGCAGCGAGTCGCGGGTGTGTTGCACGACGCCGGGCATCGAGCTGATCGGCATCGGTTCGCTGGCGCCCTCGCGGACGAACATCGGCAGGATCAGCTGGCCTGCGGACAGGTTCGTCTCCGCGACGAGGTCGCGCATCGCTGCCGTCGTACGAAGGCGGCGGGGGCGTACGACGGGGCGGTCGATGTCAGTCACGCCGCCATCCTACTTTTGTCGGGTCCGACCAAAAACAGTCGTGTGCCCGGGACCCCGCCATGACGAGCTCCCGGGCACACGACCCAGAGCGGGACGAACTACTCCGCGGCAGTCTTGCGGCGACGGGCCGAAGGCTTGCGGTCGCTCGGCTTGGTGACGGGGTCACCGGCCTCGAGCATCGCCACCCGGCGGGAGGCACCGAAGCCGGCGAGGGCCTCCACCAGCAGCTCGACGTCGGGCGCAGGCGCCATCACGTCGACCCGGAGGCCGTGCTCCTCGGCGGTCTTGGCCGTGGCCGGACCGATGACGGCGATGATCGTCGACGGGTGCGGCTTGCCGGCGATGCCGACCAGGTTGCGCACCGTCGAGGACGACGTGAACACGACGGCGTCGAACCTGCCCGTCTTGATCGCGTCGCGCGTCGGCGCCGGCGGCGGGGCTGCCCGGACGGTGCGGTACGCGGTGACGTCGTCGCACTCCCAGCCGAGGTCGATCAGGCCGGCGACGAGGTTCTCGGTCGCGATGTCGGCACGCGGCAGGAACACCCGGTTGATCGGGTCCAACTGCTCGTCGTACTCGGGCCAGTCGGCCAGCAGGCCGGCCGCGGACTGCTCGCCCGAGGGCGTCAGGTCCGCACGCAGGCCCCAGTCGGCGATCGCCTGGGCGGTCTTGTCGCCGACAGCGGCGATCTTGAGGCCCGAGAAGGCGCGGGCGTCGAGGCCGTACTCCTCGAACTTCTCGCGCACTGCCTTCACGGCGTTGATCGAGGTGAACGCGATCCACTCGTAGCGACCCTCGACGAGGCCGCGGACGGCCTTGTCCATCTGCTGCGGGTTGCGCGGCGGCTCGACCGAGATGGTCGGGACCTCCTCCGGCACGCCACCGAACTCGCGCAGCCGGTTGGAGAGGGAAGCGGACTGCTCCTTGGTGCGAGGCACCAGGACGCGCCAGCCGAACAGCGGCTTGGTCTCGAACCACGAGAGCTTCTCGCGCAGGTCGACGACGGCACCGATGACCGTGATCGCCGGCGGCGCGATCCGGGCGGCGCGGGCGTCGGCGGCGATCCGCTCGAGCGTCGAGGTGATGGTCTGCTGCTCGGTGGTGGTGCCGACGCGGGTCATCGCGACGGGCGTCTCCGGGGAGCGACCGGCAGCGATGAGTGCCTTGGCGATCTCGGCGATCTGGCCGACCGCGGACAGCAGGACCAGCGTCGGGACATCGGCGTACCGGGACCAGTCGACGGCCTTGTCGCTGCAGGTCACCACGGACACCTCGCGGTGGTCCTTGGTGGTCAGCGGGATACCGGCGTACGCCGGGACCGCACCGACCGAGGAGACGCCGGGGACGACCTCGAACGGGAGACCGGCCTTGGCCACGGCCTGCGCCTCTTCGGGACCCGAGGCGTAGAGGAACGGGTCGCCGCCCAGGAGACGGACGACGCGCACGGGGCGCTTGGCCTGCTTGACGACCACCTTCGAACGGGCAGCGTGCGTGAGCGGCTGGCCGTCCTCACCGAAGCCACCGTCGATCAGCTCGGGAGCAGCGTCGGAGGTCAGCTCGCCGGTCGCCGCCGCACGGGCCCGCACGACGTCGACGAGCGACGCGTGGGTGGGGTCCTCGGTGATGATCACTTCGGCTTCCTCGATGAGCCGCACCGCACGCACGGTCAGGAGGTCGGGGTCACCGGGACCGGTGCCGACGAAGGCGACCCCACCGGGGCGGGCCTGGGGGGAGGCGGGAGTCGGGGCAGCCTTGGCTGTCGTGGCTCGCGTCATGCGTTGTGCACCTTTGCGGATCGTGCGGATGGGTCAGGGAGCGTGGTCAGTTCGGCCGCGCCGTCTTCGATCATTTCCTTGGCAAGGGCTGCGCCCAACGTGGCCGCGGTGCCGGGCCACGTCGTTTCGTCCTCGCCCAGGGGCGTGGCGGCGGAGCGGCGGACCGCGAGCGCACCATCAGTGGACAACGCCACGGCCCGCAACCACAATTCGGGGCCGTCATCACCTTCTGCTATGTCGGCCAGGGCACCGATGGGCGCCGAACAGCCGCCCTCGAGGGTGGCCAGCGCAGCACGTTCGGCGGTGACGGCAGCACGGGTCGCCGGGTCGTCCAGACCCACGAGCACGGCGAGGGTCGCGGCGTCGTCGGTGCGGCACTCGACCGCGAGCGCGCCCTGGCCGGGAGCGGGCAGCACCTGGAGCGGGTCGAGCACCTCGGTCGCCTCGTCCACCCGACCGAGGCGGGACAGCCCGGCGCGAGCGAGGACGACGGCGTCGTACTCACCGGAGGTGACCTTGGCGATCCGTGTGTCCACGTTGCCGCGTACGCCGACGAGGTCGACGCCGAGCCCGAGGGCTTCGATCTGCGCGACCCGGCGGGGCGATCCGGTGCCGACGCGGCTGCCCTGCGGCAGCTCGCCCAGGGTCAGCCCGTCGCGGGCCACGACGACGTCGCGCGGGTCCTCGCGCACCGGGATCGCCGCCAGCGTGATGCCGTCGGCGGGGTAGGTCGGGAGGTCCTTGAGGGAGTGCACCGCGACGTCGACCTCGCCGGCCAGCAGGGCATCGCGCAGGGCGCTGACGAAGACACCGACCGAGGACCCGGGGCCGGACAGCGGTGCTCCGGAGGCCTGGCTGCGGTCGCCGTCGGTGTTGATCTCGACGAGCTCGGTGGCCACGCCGAACCGGTCCCGCAGGGCGTCGGCGACGTGGCCGGACTGGGTGGTCGCGAGGGCACTGCGGCGGGTGCCGATCCTCATGACGGACCCTCCTCGACGACGACGGGGCGGGTGACGGCGTCGACGGCTTCCGGGTCGAGGGCGAAGAGCTCGGCCAGCGCAGCGGCGTAGGACACGGCGCCCTGGTCGTTGGCGAGCTCCTTGACCCGGACGGTCGGCTCGTGGAGGAGCTTGTCGGCCACGCGGCGGACCGTGTGGCGGATCTCCTCGCGGGTCAGGTCGTCGAGGTCCGGGAGCCGGCTCTCGAGGCGGGTCATCTCCGCGTCGACGACGCCGGTGGCCATCGAGCGCAGGGCGACCACGGTCGGCGTGACGCTGGCCTGGCGACGTGCGGCGAGGAAGGCGTTGACCTCCTCGGCCAGGATCCGGCGGACCTCCTGGACCTCGCGGCCGGTCGCGCCGCCCTGCAACACCTTGGCCAGCTCGGCCAGGCCGACCAGGCTCACCCGGGGCAGGTCGAGGACGTCGCGCGAGATGTCGTGCGGGAGGGCGAGGTCGATCAGCGCGAGCGGGCGCCCGGGCTCACCGGCGCGCGCCGCTTCGACCATCGCGCGGTCGATGAGGGCACCCGAGGAACCGGTGCAGCTGATCACGATGTCGGCGCGGGAGATCTCGGCGCCGAGCTGCTCGAGCGGGACGGCGTGCGCGGCGTACTGCTCGGCCAGGCGGGCCGCACCGTCGACGGACCGGTTGACCACCGCGAGGTGTCCGGCGTTCAGACGGCTGGCGGTGGCGGTGGCGAGACCGGCCATCGCGCCGGCACCGACCACGACGACGTACTTGCCCTCGACGGGGCCGACGGCCTCGGAGGTGACGTCCAGGGCGGCACTCACCAGGGACGGCGCGACCTGGTCGATCTCGGTCTCGGCGCGGGTGCGCTTGCCGACGCGGAGCGCCTGCTGGAAGAGGAGGTTGAGCGCGGGACCGACGGTGCCGAGCTCCTGGCCGCGGCGCAGCGCATCGCGGGTCTGGCCGAGGATCTGGCCCTCGCCGACCGCCATCGAGTCGAGGCCGGCCGCCACCTGGAAGAGGTGCGAGATCGCGCCGTCGTCGTAGTGGACGTAGAGGTGCGGAAGCATCCCCTCGGTCGACTCGCCGGCGCGCTCGACGAGGAGCCGGGAGATCTGCTCGATGCTGCCGTGGAACCGCTCGACCTCGGTGTAGATCTCGAGGCGGTTGCACGTGGCGATCACCGTGGCCTCGGTGACGTGCTCGCACGCGGCGGCGTCGGCGACGAGCTTCTGCACGCCGTCGTCGTCGAGGGCGACGCGCTCCAGCAGCGACATCGGCGCGGAGTTGTGGGAGATCCCGACCACCAGCACGCTCATGCAGCACCTCCATCAGCGGTGACAGCAGCGGCTGCGGCCGCGGCGTCAGCACCGTTGGCCTTGCGCTGCTCGTGGTAGGCGAGGATCTGCAGCTCGATCGACAGGTCGACCTTGCGCACGTCCACGCCCTCGGGCACGGCCACCACGGCCGGCGCGAAGTTCAGGATGCTGGTGATGCCGATCGCGACCATCCGGTCGGCGACGGACTGTGCCGCGAGGGCGGGCGTGGCGATGACACCGATCGCGACGTCGTGCTCCTGCACGATCGCCTCGAGCTCGTCGAACGCGCGTACGGCGACGCCCGCGACCGTCTGGCCGATCAGGTCGGGGTCGGCGTCGAGCAGTGCGACGACCCGGAAGCCGCGGCTGCGGAAGCCGGAGTAGTTGGCGAGCGCGTGGCCCAGGTTTCCGATGCCGACGATGACGACCGGCCAGTCCTGGGTGACCCCGATCTCGCGGGCGATCTGGTAGCGCAGGTAGTCGACGTCGTACCCGACGCCGCGGGTGCCGTAGCTGCCGAGGTGGGACAGGTCCTTGCGGAGCTTGGCGCTGTTGACGCCTGCTGCGATCGCGAGGTCCTCGCTGGAACAGGTGCGGATACCGCTGTCGGCCAGAGCCGTCAGCGCCCGCAGGTACACCGGCAGGCGGGCGACCGTGGCCTCCGGGATGACCCGGTTGGCGTCTGTCGAACTCCGTGTGCTCACAGCTCCACTTTCCAGTCACGACCAGCAGAACTAGGTGGGTCGCGGCTCGATCACTGTAGGAGTTTGTGAACGTGAGAACAAAATTGGTGAGCCCCCTTGCACGGGGTGCCCGGAGGGGTTCGGAGCGTCTCGACAAGACGCCCGCACCCCGCGACTACTCGCCCAGCTTGGGTGCCGGTTCCCCCGGGTGCTCGACCGGCCACACCACGAAGCGGTAGGCAGCGAAGTTCAGCACCAGGCAGCACGCGATCGAGGCGAGCTTCGCTCCCCAGATGCGTACGTCGTCCGCGGCCATGCCCGCCAGGGTGACGTCCGGGCCCTGCTCGAGCACCCACAGCCAGCCATGGATCAACAGCGGCTGCGCGACCCACATGACCAGGCCGGTGGTGGCGACGAAGAGCGCGGCGTGCCGCAGCGTGAGCTTGTCGGCCTTGAAGGTGAACAGCCCGTTGACCACGAAGCTGAACACCATGCCGGCGCTGCTGGAGACGAAGTTGGCGACCGTGATGCCGAGCTGGTCGTGCAGCAGCACGAACAGCACCGCATCGATGGCGGTGTTGCAGAGTCCGACCGCGCCGAACCGGAGCGCTGTTGCCCGGTGGCTCAGGACTCCGCCCCCGGGTCCCTGTCACGGTGGCGGCGCGGAGCGACACCGACCGCCGATCCTTCGCGAGCCTCGACGGCATCGCGAGCGACCATGGCCACGGTGTACAGCGGCCGGTCCTGCGCCTCGACGTAGATCCGTCCGAGGTAGCTGCCGATCACACCCATCATCACGAGCTGGATGCCGCTGAGCATGAACATGCCGACGCCGAGGAACGCCCAACCGGGGACGGACTCGTCGGGGTTGAAGATGCGGACGGCCAGCACGTAGAGGCCGAGCAGGACGCTGAAGGCCGAGATCGCGAAGCCGAAGCGGGAGATCAGCTTCAACGGCGTGGTCGAGAAGCCGAGGATGCCGCTCGCCGCGAAGTTGAGCATCTTGCGGAACGGGTAACCCGTCTCGCCCGCGAACCGCTCGTCGCGGTCGAAGAGGTGCGCTTCCTGGCGGAAGCCGACGTGCGCCACGATGCCGCGCAGGAACCGGTCGTGCTCGCGGTAGCGGGAGATCTCGGCGACGACGCGGGCGTCCATCAACCGGAAGTCGCCGACGTTGCGCGGGATCTCGATCGACGCGAGCCGGTCGAGCACCCAGTAGAAGCCGAACGCGGTGAACCGCTTGAAGGGGGTGTCCTTGCGGGTCCGGCGCTGTGCGTAGACGACGTCGACGCCGTCCTCCCAGCGCTCGATCATCTCGACGCTGACCCGCGGCGGGTCCTGCAGGTCGGTGTCCATCACGATCACGGCGTCGGCCGACTGCGCCTCGGCGACGAGGTCGAGCCCGGCGGTCACGGCGAGCTGGTGCCCGAAGTTGCGGGAGAACTGGACGACGGTGACGCGGGGGTCCTGGGCGCGCAGGTCGATGAGGCGTTCCAGGGACGCGTCGCGGCTGCCGTCGTCGACGTACACGAACTCGAAGGCCAGGTCGGGCCGCTCCGCGGTCGCCTCGACGAGAGCAGCGTGGAAGACGGCGATGCCCTCCTCCTCGTTGTAGACGGGGAGGACGTAGGCGATCCGGCGGGGACCGTCGTGCGTCGCGGGGGCGTCCGAGTCGCCGCGTGTGCCTTCCATGGGGGCTGACTCTAGAGGAGCGCCCGGAACAGGGTTGCTCACAGGATCACGGCGCCGAGCAGGACGACCGCCACGAGGCCGGTCAGCACGCTCAGCAGCACCTGCACCCGCCCGAGCCAGGTGACGGCGGTGCCGTCCATCGCGGTGACGATCCCCTCCGGCGGCGGCACGGCCCCGGGCCGTGCGAGCTGGCGCTCGCGCAGGAACGAGAAGGCCGCAATGGCGAGGATCGGACCGGCCGTCGTCCAGTAGCGCCCGCCGGCGATGTGGACGAACGGCTGCACCAGCAGGGCACCGAGGGCCAGCTTGGTCAGCACGTCGAGCAACCGGGCCTCGAGGCTGCGACGTGCGTGGAACAACAGCGACACCGCACCGATCAGGACCAGCGGGACGTAGAGCGCCCAGGTGACGGCGTTGGCGACCTGCGCGCCCGCGTTGCCGAAGGTCCCCCGACCTTCCTCGGGCTGGAGGTAGCCGGTGAAGTTGTTCGGTTGCAGCGAGTACGCACCGAGGTTGTGCACCACCTGGTCGAGGTAGTGCGAGGGCGTCAGGTCGCGCAGTGCGTAGCTCGACATGTGCTTGAGGACCTCGACCTCACTGGTGTCGGTCGAGCGACCCACCTCACGGGCGTAGCGCAGCGGCCGGAACCACTGCGTGCTGTCGGGATCGCAGTGGCCGAAGCAGACCTCGCTGCGGTTGCCGAACGTGTTGGCCATGACGGTCGGGACGGTGGTGGTCGTCATCACCCGGCCACCGAGCGCCTCGGACGCGAAGTACGACCAGGGCGCGAGGAACAGCACGAAGACCACGCCGGCCAGCACGGCCGAACCGATGGCGCGCAGCCGGACCCGCCCGCGCAGCATCACGACCGCCGTCGCCAGGGTCGCCACACCGAGGGCGGCGAGCAGCAGCGACGTGCTCGAGCGCAGGTAGAGCTCGGCGGTCGCGAGCAGGCCGAGCACCAGCCCTTCCTTGAGGGTCGGCGCCTTGCCCTCGCGCAGGCCCCGGTACATCTCCACGAGGTGGACGATCAGCAGCACCAGGACCAGGCCGGCGCACAGGTCGCCCCAGGCGCCGTACGAGAACACGACGTAGCTCGGGATCAGACCGGGTACGACGACCAGGACGCACGCCCAGCCGGGGCTGAGCCGACGGGCCACCGAGCGCACCACGATCAGGAACAGGACCAGCGTGAACAGCCCGAGGTACGCACGGACCAGCCACATCGGCGCGTCCGGGAACAGCAGGTAGACCGGGGCGATCACCACGGGCATGCCGGGCATGAACCACCCCGACGCCACCACGTTGCGCTCGAGCTCGGCCGAGTCGGGTGAGGTGAAGGCGAAGCTGTCGCGCAGCAGGTTGGACAGCGCGCGCCCGCCGTTGAGGTACGCCGACTCGTCACCGACGGGCGCTGCGTGCATCACCAGCGGGAAGATCAGCAGCTTGAGGACGACGTGGGCGACGACGAGCCAGCCGAGCAGGATCTCGGGGCGCGGCAGCCACGCGGGTCGGGCCAGCAGGAGGCGGGTCACTTGATCGACTCCCGACGCTTCTTGCCGGCATCGGCCCATCGCTTGGTGGAGGAGGGGAAGTCGCAGACCGGGTCGTCCTTGGCCTTCGCCACGACGGGCAGGTCGAGCTCGAACTCACCCCGGACGAGGGTCTCGGCGCTGGTGTCGGGGAGCTCGGTGACGGTCAGGTTGACCTCGGTGGACCCTCGTCGCAACACGGTCTGCCCGATGTCGATGCCTGCATCAGGATCGGCGCTGGTGCTTGCCACGGTGAATCCGACCTTGGTGAAGGCCGCGATCAGCAGCCGCTGCGCCTCGGCCCGGTCCACCAGGTCGTACTGCCCGTAGAGGTGCCGCCGCTCGCCCTCGGGCGTCGCGACGTCCTCGTCCCACCGCACCTGGTAGGCGAGACCGTCGAACCTCGCGTCACCGGGCAGGGGGTAGCAGCCGCTCTCGATGGCGTCGGTGGTGATCAGCGGCCGGTAGTTGTTGGTCGGGACGGCCCGGCCGAACGAGTGGCTGAGGAGCAGCACGACGAGGACGGCGACGACGCCGACCGCGACGCCGACCCGACGGCGGTGCGGCGAAACGAGAAGGAGCATGGTGGCCCGAGGATAGTCGCGGCCGTGGTGCTTCCCGGGGAGGCACCCGGCTCAACCCGCGAGTGCCCGCCGCAGCCGCTCGGGGTCGACGCGCCAGAAGTCGTGCTGCTTGCCGTCGACGAAGGTCACCGGGATCTCGTTGGCGAACCGGTCGCCGAGCGCCGGGTCGTCGTCGATCGAGATCTCCTCGTAGGACTCCCCGGTCTCCGCACAGATTGCCTCGATGACCAGGCGCGCGTCGTCGCAGAGGTGGCAGCCGGGTCGGCCGTAGAGCGTGATCCGGGGAGCGCTCATGGTTCGAGGAGGCCCATCGCGAGGCGGCGCTGCTCGCCGCGGAGCACACCCTTGCGGATCTTGCCGGTGATCGTGCGGGGCAACGCCTCGACCACTTCCACCCGCTCCGGTCGCTTGTACGGCGCCAGCCGCTCGGCGCACGATGCGCGGACCGCTGCCACCAGGGACTCGGCGTCCGCACCGGCGTCGTCCGGGACGACGTACGCGACGACGGCCTCGCCGGTGCTCTCGTCGGGGGTGCCGACCACCGCGGCCTGGCGGACGCCGGGGACCTCGTTGATCACCGCCTCCACCTCGCTCGGGTAGACGTTGAAGCCGGAGACGATCACCAGCTCCTTGACCCGGTCGACGAGGTACAGGTCGCCGTCGGCGTCGAGGAAACCGACGTCGCCGGTGGACCACCAGCCGTCGGCGCCGGGGCCGTCAGCACCGTCGGGCCAGTACCCGCTGAAGAGGTTCGCGCCGCGGATCTGGATCTCGCCGGGGTCGTCGGCCTCGGACCCGGCGAGCACGTGTCCGTCCTCGTCGACCAGCCGCAGGTCGATGCCGGTGAGGGCCGCACCGACCGAGCCCGGCTTGGAGCCCGCCGACAACAGGGTGCTGGTCACCACGGGCGAGGCCTCGGTCAGGCCGTAGCCCTGGTGCACGGGCACTCCGGCCAGGGCGGTGAACTCCTCGATCACCTCGGCCGCCAGGGGCGCCGAGCCGGACAGGATCATCCGGACCGGGCCGAGCCGCTCGGCCAGGGCGTCGACGTGGCGCCAGGCAGCGAACACGGGTGGCGCCACCGGGATCACGCTGCAGGCCTCGTCCTCGATCAGGTCGAGCGTGCCCTCGGGGTCGAACCGTTCGGCGAGCACCAGCTTCGCCCGGTGCCGGATCACGCCGCCGAGCACGGCACCCAGGCCGTAGACATGGAAGAGCGGCAGCACGCCGAGGACAACGTCGTCGGTGTGGATCATCGGCGGATCGACATCGGCGACCTGCGCGACGTTCGCGAGCAGCGCGCGATGGGTGAGCATCGCGGCGCGCGGGAGCCCGGACGTGCCACTCGTGAACAGCAGCACCGCCAGCTTCTCGGGGTCCAGCAGCGGCGGCACCGCCTGTCCGAGCTCGGCCCGCAGGTCGTCGTACGTGCTCTCGCCGTCGGCGGCGGCCGCACCGACCGCGATCACCTGGGGCGACCTGCCGTCCTCAAGTCGTACGACGCCCGCGCGCACCGCGTCGACTGCACCGCCGTCGGCGAGCACCAGCCGCGCCCCGGCGTCGGTGATCATCCGCGCGAACTCCTCGGCCGTGGAGCCCGGATTGACCGGGACAGCGACGGCCTGGGCGCGCAGGATGCCGAGGTAGCTGACCACGAACTCGAGGCGGTTGCCCATGGCGACCATGACCCGGTGGCCGGCCAGGATGCCGGCGGCGCCGAGCCCGGTCGCGATGCGTCCGACCTCGTCGTCCAGCTCGCCCCAGGTCAGGCCACGACCTCCGGCTTCGACCAGCGCGAGCCGGTCGGGAAAGTCTGTCGCAGCGGCCGTCACCAGTGCTGCCACGTCCGGCGCAGCGGTGGCCTCGGCAGATGACATAGGGGCGATCCTACGACCGGTGGTCGTCCGGACCGGCCGATCCCTAGGATTGATGCATGACCCCCGCCGACCGCCCCCGCCGGCTGAACCTGCAGCAGCGTTCGACGCTCGCAGGCGAAGCCGCTGCTGCCGCGGCGGAGGTCGAGAGTGCGCTGACGCCGGCGAACGACACGCGGGCGGCCGCGTTCTTCGACGTCGACAACACGGTCATGCAGGGCGCCAGCATCTTCCACCTGGCCCGCGGGCTGCACCGCCGCAAGTTCTTCACCACCCGCGACATCCTCGGCGCCGCCTGGAAGCAGGCGTACTTCCGGATCTCCGGAAACGAGGACCCCGAGCACGTCGCCGAAGCCCGCAACTCGGCGCTGGCCTTCATCGCCGGCCACACGGTCGCCGAGCTCGAAGAGGTCAGCGAGGAGATCTTCGACGAGGGCATGGCGCACCGGATCTGGCCGGGCACGCGCGCCCTCGCCCAGATCCACCTCGACCAGGGCCAGCGGGTCTGGCTGGTCACCGCCGCACCGATCGAGATCGCCAGCCTGATCGCGCGACGCCTGGGGCTCACCGGGGCGCTCGGCACCGTCGCCGAACACGTCGACGGCGTCTACACCGGTGCCCTCGTGGGCGACATGCTGCACGGACCCGCGAAGGCGGTCGCCGTCCAGGCGATCGCGGACCGCGAGGGCCTGGACCTGTCGGCCTGCTCGGCGTACAGCGACTCCTACAACGACCTGCCCATGCTGAGCCTCGTCGGCGACCCGTGTGCGATCAATCCCGACGCGAAGCTCCGCGCCCACGCCCGCGCCGAGGGGTGGCGCATCCGCGACTACCGGACCGGCCGCAAGGCGGCCCGCGCCGGGCTCATCGCCGGAACCGCCGCTACAGGGGCGGCGATCGCGGGCACCGTCGTACGACGCCAGGTCCGCCGCTTCCTGTCCTGACCGGCCGCGAACGGGGCTCAGCGACGCTCAGGGTGACCACCTGAATTGGTCCGATCGGCCCTCTGATCGGTTCGCAGGTTTGGGTAACACTCTGATTGGTTTCACCGTAGGATGCGCCGTGGGGGTACAGGGAGGGGACCGGGGATGACCTGGGAAAGCAGCAGCACCGCGCGTGGGCTCGACGCCCTGCGCGCCGCCGTGCTCGCTGCACTGTCCCTCGAACCGGCTCTCGCGATCGCTGGCACGGGTGGCCTTCCGGGCGCTTCGCGCGCCCGTCGCGAGGACCACTGGCTGCTCAGCGAGGCCCACGCCGAGCTCCCCAACGACGAGTTCAGCGGCGCTTCCGGACCGGCCGGGTACGGCGACGCCACCCTGGCCACCTCCTCCGAGGACTCCCCCGAAGCCCGCGAACGCCTGATCGGCCTCGTCGAGCTCGCCCGCGGCGGCGACTCCGAGGCCTTCGGCATGCTGTACGACCACTACCAGCCCTCGGTCTACCGCTTCCTCTACTACCGCACCCGGTCGGTCGTGGTGGCCGAGGACCTGTGCTCGGAGACCTTCTTCCGCGCCCTGCGCAACATGTCGTCGTTCCGCTGGCAGGGCAAGGACTTCGGCGCCTGGCTGATGACCATCGCCCGCAACCTCGCGACCGACCACTTCAAGGCCGGCCGCACCCGCCTCGAGCTCACCACCGAGGACATGGGCCAGCACGACGACTCGACAGAGGGACCCGAGAACGCTGTTCTCGCCGGGCTCACCAACGAGATCCTGCTCGAGTCCCTCACCAAGCTGCCCAATGAGCAGCGCGACTGCCTGATCATGCGCTTCCTGCAGGGCATGAGCATCGCCGAGACCGCCACGGCCCTGGGCCGCAGCGACGGGGCCATCAAGCAGCTGCAGCTCCGCGGCGTCCGCAATCTCGCGAAGCTGATGCCGGAGGGCCTGCGATGACCGCCCCCGCGCCGCGCCGCCGTGGCCTCTCCCGCGTAACTTCCACCGTTGTTCACTCGTTTGATTGCTGTACGGATGGACGGGTCTGCTTGACCCTGCTCAAGCGAGGGTGGACATGGTGATGCGCGGGAACGCCTGGTCGCGACGCGCCGAGGAGTTCGATGCCCTGGTGACCGGCAAGGCCGGCAACATCGAGGGACATCGCGAACTGCTCGACGTGGTTGCTGCGCTGCGCTCCGTGGAACCGGTCACCGCCCGTCCCGACTTCGTCTCCTCCCTGCGCACCCAGCTGATCGCGGCTGCCGAGCGCGAGCCCGCTCGTGTCGATGAGGCGCTCGCCGCGCGGCTCACCCCGCGCCAGCGCCGCGGCTCCCGCGAGCGTCGCCTTGCGGCCGTCGTCGGCGGATTCGCCGTCGTCTCGGCCACCGGCTCGATGGCCATGGCCTCGCAGAGTGCCCTCCCGGGTGACGTCCTGTACCCCGTCAAGCGTGCGATCGAGAACGCCCAGACCAACCTGCAGGCAGACGAGGCCTCGCGAGCCGAGACGCTCCTGGCCCACGCCGAGTCGCGCCTCAGCGAGGTGCGCGAGCTGGCTGCCCGCGACGACGCCGACGCCGACGTGATCTCCTCGACGCTGCAGGACTTCACCGACCAGACCGAGCAGGCGTCCGAGGCCACCCTCGACGACTACGCCACCACGGGCGAGGGCGATCGGATCGCCGAACTGCGGGCCTTCGCCGCTGACAGCATGGACGTGCTGAGCGCGCTGGGACCGGTTGTTCCGAGCGAGAGCCGTTCGATCCTGATCACCGCCACGCAGACCGTTCGCCAGGTCGACGTCGCTGCCTGGGAAGCCTGTGCCGCCTGTGCGGAGGGCGACCTCGCCCAGATCCCCGACTTCGCGCTGCAGTCCCTCAGCAGCGTGCTCAGCGGCACGATCCCCGACACTGCCTCGGTCACCGCGCCCGGCACCGGGACGGTCGAGCCGAACGACAAGCCGAGCAAGGCTCCGGTGCTCCCGACCGAGGTGCCCACCGGCCCCGCATCGCCCGTCGACCCCACCGAGGTGCCGACCAAGGTCACCGACGGTGTCGGCGAAGTGATCGACAAGGTCACCGACGGCGTCACGGGCGGTCTGCCCGGCGGCGGCTCCACGCCGACCCCCGGCGAGCAGACGCTCACCGGCACCCTGGTCGACGGACTCGGCGGCCTCTTGGGCGGCCTGTTGCAGTAGTTGCCCCACTGGCAACTACTGTTGCAGTCCCCGACCGGCACAGCCGGCCTGCCGCCATGCCAACTGAAGTCGTGCTCAAGGCAACCGCGCCGCCGGCAGCGCGGCGGGAGGCGTCGACGGGCAGCTTGCTGCCCCGGATCTACGCCGGAGACGCGCTCGGCGAAACTACTTGAAGACGGATTGGCGCTGCATCAAGAGGCTGTAGAGCGTCTGCTGGATCGTCTCGCGCACCTGGTCGGTCACGTTGAAGACCAGCATCGGGTCCTCGGCCGCGCCGGCGTCGTACTCGTCGGTGCGGATGGGCTCGCCGAACTCCAGCAGCCACTTCGAGGGCAGCGGAACCAGGCCGAGCGGACCGAGCAGCGGGAAGAACGGCGTGATCGGGATGTAGGGCACCCCGACGAGGCGCGCCAGCGAGGGGATGTTGCCGACGAGCGGGTAGATCTCCTCGGCGCCGACGACCGACAGCGGCACGATCGGGACGCCGGTGCGCAGGGCGGCGGAGACGAATCCCCCGCGACCGAAGCGCTGCAGCTTGTAACGGTCCGAGAACGGCTTGCCGATGCCCTTGAAGCCTTCGGGCCACACACCGACGAGCTCGCCACCGCGCAGCATCCGCTCGGCGTCCTCGGTGCAGGCCAGCGTCGCACCACCCTTGCGGGCGAGGGCGCCGACCATCGGCAGGCGGAACACGAGGTCCGCACCGAGCGGGCGCAGGTGGCGCCCGGTCTGGTCGTGGATCGAGACCATGGTCATCAGGCCGTCGACCGGGATCGTGCCGGAGTGGTTGGAGACCACCAGGGCGCCGCCCGTGGCGGGGATGTTCTCCGCACCGCGCACCTCGATCCGGAACCACTTCTCCGCGATCGGGCGCAGCGCGGCCATGAAGAAGCGCGTGGTGACCTCTTCGTCGAAGCCGTACTCGTCGACGGTGTAGTCGCCCGTGAGGCGTCGACGCAGGAACGCCAGGAAGCGAGCCAGCTGGGGCTCCCACTGGTCGCCGAACAGCTCGCGGCTGGCGTGCTGGAACGCGGCGAGCCAGTCGCCGACCGGGATACCGGCCAACGGGTTGCTCGAGCGCTCCTCGGTGCGTGCAGCCGTCAGCCCCGCGGGTACGGCGGCCGGCTCGTCGAGCACGGACGCGGTCCGGATGACGGGCTCCTCAGCAGCCGGCTTCGACGTCCGGACGTCCTTCG
>NZ_JBMCZA010000144.1:0-2735 GCF_048654705.1 Nocardioides sp. CPCC 206348 | reverse complement strand
TCGGCGCTTCCGGCTTCGCGGGCGCAGCCTTCTTCGTCGTACTGCTCTTCGGCGCGAGGCCACGCGCGGCCGAGGACGGTCGGGTGCCGGTGCCGCGGCCGGGCTGGCCGCGGGTACCGATCGGGATGATGTCAGCGTCGGCCATCGTGGTCTCCGGCAAGCGTGAGCTGGGCGGGACGGTCCTCGTCGACCGGGGGCAGGTGGTCGGCCAGCGCGGCGAGGACGCGATCCGCGCGTCCGCCGGCGGGCGGCAGGGTGGCGACGAACTCGGCCAGCGACTCCGCGGTCGAGTACTGCGGCTCGAACCCGAGGTCGGTGCGCATCCGGGTGGTGTCGACGCCACGGCCGTAGGTGAGGAACGCCATCAGCTCGGGCGACAGGTCCGCCACGCGGGCCGACTTGAGGACCGAACCGAGGCCACCGAAGGCAACACCGGGCAGCGGCACGCTGGTGCGGCCCATCCGGCGCAGCACCTGGGAGAGCATGACCAGGCCGTCGCCGGCGACGTTGAAGGTGCCGCCCGTGTCGGAGAGCACCGCGTGGCGCAGCACGCGATTGAGGTCGGTCTCGTGCAGGAACTGCAGGCGCGGGTCGAAGCCCAGCACGGTCGGGATCACCGGCATCCGCAGGTACGAGGCCAGCGGGCTCATCACCCGGGGACCGAGCACGTTGGCGCACCGCAGCAGGGTGACCTGGACGTCGGGACGCCGGCGTGCGAAGCCGCGGACGTAGCCCTCGACCTCGGTGACGTCCTTGGCGTAGCCGGTGCGCGCAGGGCGGCGGGGCTCCATGTCCTCGGTGAACATCGCGGGATCACGGCTGCTGGCGCCGTACGCGATGGTCGAGGACTTCACGACGAGCTGGCGGACCTGCTCGGCCTTCTGGCACGCCGCGAGGAGCTGCATCGTCCCCATGACGTTGAGCTCCTTCATCGTGCCGCGGGCCCCGGCCGAGCCGGGCGTGGCGATGACGCTCATGTGGACGACTGTGTCGACGTCCTCCTTGGCGATCACCTTGGCGATCACCGGGGTGCGGATGTCGGCGCGCACGAAGGTGACGTCGCCGAGATCACCGCGAGGCGGGATCACGTCGACGCCGATGACGCGGTCGACTCCGGGATCGGTGGCAAGGGTGCGTGCGAACGTGCGCCCGAGGTCACGGGAGACCCCCGTGACCAGGACCGTGCGACCGGCGCCCATACCCCGACTCCTCAGCTCAGGCCGACGCGCTCAGTGCGCGCGGCATGACCACTTGCTGCAGAAGAATTACTTGCCGAGCTTGCGACGCTGAACGCGCGTCTTCTTCAGCAGCTTGCGGTGCTTCTTCTTCGCCATCCGCTTACGGCGCTTCTTGATGACAGAACCCACGTGGAACCTCTCCAGGTCGCCGGGCAACGTCGCCCAGCGGAACGTTCGACGCTCCGGGTAGTCCCGGAGCACCCGGTCAGCCTAACGGTGACCGAGTGACCCCGGTGAATCAGCGTAAGAAGATGGGATGAAGATCGCTTTACGCGAGTGAGCCCGAGCCCGGCCAACGGCGGGGGTCTGGCTGTGGTGTCCGGCCGGGATCAACCTACCCAGCGTCGTAGAAGGACTTGCGGAGGTACTCGTTGACGTTGTCCTCGGTGACCCGGAACGACCGCCCGACCCGCACCGCGGGCAGCTCGCCGTTGTGGACCAGTCGATAGACGGTCATCTTGGAAACTCGCATGACCGAGGCGACCTCGGCGATGGTGAGGAATTTCGGGTCCGGAAGGGACTCGGCGCGCTCGCGCGACGTAGGAGCCATGACAACCACCGCTTTCTGCGCGCCCGTCACTGCCTTCCCCAGCAGTGAACTCTGCGGACGCCTGAGCGTGACAATAGGGCCAGATGTGACGCGTGGGGAAGAGATTCACCAGTGAAACTTTTGAGGTGGCGGCGTGTCGTCTTGACCGGGCCGGTTAAGTCACAGCCGTGTGGTTCGTTCACGGCCCGCCGCTCGGTGCTGTCGGCGGTCGCTGGCAGACTTCGCAACATGACGATCCAGGCGCTGCTCCTCGACCTGGACGACACGCTCGTGGACCACCGTGGCGCGGCCGATCGGGGCCTGCGCGCATGGCTGACGGGCCTGGGCCTGGCCGAGTCGCCGGCCGAGCTCGAGAGCCACGTGGAGCGCTGGTTCGTGCTGGAGGCGCGCCACTACGAGCGCGCCCAGCGGCGGGAGCTGACCTACACCGAGCAGCGGCGCGTGCGGATCCGTGCGTTCCTGCCCAGCTGGGACCTTGCCGACGACGAACTGGCCGACGACGTGTTCGCCGGCTTCCTCGGCTGCTACCAGGCAGCCTGGCGCGCGTTCGACGACGCAGCAGCGCTGATCGCCCGTGTCCGCCGGGCCGGCATCCCGCTCGGCATCCTCACCAACGGCGACGAGACGATCCAGACCAACAAGCTGCGCCGCACCGGCCTGCTCCGCCCGGACGTCCCCGTCTTCGCGTCCTCAGCACTCCCGGCCGCCAAGCCGGACCCGCGGTCCTACCTCACCGCGTGCGCGCGGCTCGGCGTCGCACCTGCCTCGACGCTGATGGTGGGCGACTCGTTGCGCCACGACGTCGTCGGCGCCCAGCGGGCGGGCCTGCAGGCGCGCCTGCTCGACCGCCACGGTCGCTACGACGCCCGCAGCGACCGCGATCGCGTCCAGTCCGTGCGCGGGCTGACCGAGCTCAACGACCTGGTCGGCCAGATCGCCAGCTAGGA